>NZ_JAFCLR010000050.1:0-54418 GCF_018131065.1 Bradyrhizobium sp. AUGA SZCCT0431
CCGAAGTGTCGCAATATGAATCACACAAAATGCCGATTCGGGAATCCCCAATAAACTAGATGTGTGCATGCCCTAGGGCGAACGCCGGGACCCATAACCCCGGTCATATGTTGCTAGAAAAAGCTGTTGACCATTGTGCTTAACAATAGCCGCCGCGGCGTATGGGTCCCGGGTCAAGCCCGGGACGACATGGCTACGCAGCCGCATCGATCTCCACCACGATCTTCCCCGTCGTCACCTGCTCGCCTTCGGCGACATCGATGGCCGCGACCGTGCCCGCAACACCCGCCGTATGCACGTGCTCCATCTTCATCGCTTCCAGCGTCATCACCGGCTGGCCGGCCGCGACCTGATCGCCCGGCTTGACCAGCACGGCCACGACGCGGCCGTTCATCGCCGCGCGCACCTTGCCGTCGCCGCCGCTGGCCGCGGCCGACACCGGTGCCGCCAGCGTCAGGTCGCGAACCGCAATCGTGGCGCCGCGGTGCAGGAAATAGAGCCGATCCCGGTCACGCAGGAGTTTGACGGACTCCGCAAGACCGTCGCGGCTGAAGCGGATGGTGTCGCCGCCGACGGCGTGAACTTCGATCCGATAGAGCGTGTTGTTGAGACCGCGATAGCTGCCGTCGCGCTCGCGCACGATCTCGATCTCATGGACCGCGCCGTCGATCTCGACACGAATGGGAACCGGGAACGCCGCCGCCAGCGAACGTCCGGGCTTCCACTTCGGCGCCGAGGGATCGGTGACATACAGCAGCAACGCCGCAAGCTCGGCTTCCGAAGCGGCATCCTTGCGCGGCGCCAGCAATTCATCACGATGGCTGCCAATGAACGCCGTGGTCGCCTGACCCGCGGCAAAACCGGGATGGCGCAGGCATGAAATCAGAAAGCCCTGATTGGTGGTGACGCCGAATGCGGCCACCTGCTCCAGACCAACGATCAGCTTGCCCCGCGCCTCATCGCGGGTAGCGCCATGGCTGATGATTTTGGCGATCATCGAATCATAGAACGGCGGAATTTCGCAGCCGGATTCCAGCGCATGTTCGACCCGGATACCGTCAGGCATCTGCCACAACGCCATCGTGCCTGATTGCGGCATGAAATCGTGGCCTGCGTCTTCCGAACAGAGCCGCACCTCGATAGCATGACCGGAGAATTTGATGTCTTCCTGGACCAGCCCGAGCGGCTCACCGCTGGCGACGCGCAGTTGCAGCTCGACCAGGTCGAGGCCCGTGATCGCCTCGGTGACGGGATGCTCGACCTGCAGCCGCGTATTCATTTCCATGAAATAGAACTCGCCGCTGCTATCGAGCAGGAATTCCAGCGTGCCGGCGCCCTCATAACCGATCGATTTCACCGCTGACACCGCGACCGCGCCCATCCGCGCCCGCAGCCGCTGCGACACCGCCGGCGATGGCGCCTCCTCGATCAGCTTCTGATGACGCCGCTGCACCGAGCAATCGCGCTCACCGAGATGGACGGCATTGCGGTAACGGTCGCCGAACACCTGGATTTCGATATGGCGGGGATTAACGATGGCGCGTTCCAAAATGACCGTGGGATCGCCGAACGCGCCCTGCGCTTCCGACCGCGCGCTACGCAGCGCATCCGGAAACGAAACGGCATCCGCGACCAGCCGCATGCCGCGGCCGCCGCCACCGGCCACCGCCTTGATCATCACGGGAAAGCCGATCTTTTTGGCTTCGGCCAGCATGACAGGGCCGCTCTGGTCGGCGCCCTGATAGCCGGGCACGCAGGGCACACCGGCCTTTTCCATGATCTCCTTGGCGCCGGCCTTGTTGCCCATCGCTCGGATCGCTTCCGGCGACGGCCCAATGAACACCAGCCCCGCATCGCGGCAGGCTTGCGCAAAATCCTCATTCTCGGCGAGGAAACCGTAGCCGGGATGCACCGCCGTGGCGCCGCTGGCTTTGGCCGCCGCAATGATCGCCTCGATCCGCAAATAGGATTGCGCCGGCAGCGCCTCGCCGATCCGCACGGCTTGATCCGCTTCGCGGACATGCAGCGCGTCGCGGTCGGCATCGGAATAGACCGCGACCACGCCATAACCGAGACGGCGCGCGGTGCGCATGATGCGCAATGCGACCTCGCCGCGATTGGCGATCAGGATCTTGAAGAACGGCGTCGGCTTCATCATCGTCATGGCCGCGCGACCGAGAATTGCATGCGCTGGGGCGTGCGGGCTTCGGCCTCGCGGCAGATCGCCAGCACCTCGGACAAGATGCTGCGGGTATCGCGCGGATCGATCACGCCGTCATCGAGCACGCGTGCCGAGGTCGAGAACACGTCCATCTGGCCGTCGAACACGCCTGTTATCTGCGCCTTCATCGCATCAAGTTTTTCCTTCTCGACCGGCTTGCCGCGCCTCGCGGCGGCCGCTTCGGTCACGATGGCCATGGTCTCCGCCGCCTGCTCGCCGCCCATCACCGCGGTCTTGGCGTTGGGCCAGGAGAAACAAAACCGCGGATGGAAGCCGCGCCCGCACATGCCGTAATTGCCGGCGCCGAACGAGGCGCCGCAATAGATGGTGATCTGCGGCACCGTGGCCGAGGTCACCGCCTGGATCATCTTGGAGCCGTGCTTGATCATGCCGGCTTCCTCATAGGCCTTGCCTACCATGTAACCGGTCGTGTTGTTCATATACAAAAGCGGCGTGTGCGACTGGCAGCAGGCCTGGATGAAATGCGTCGCCTTGTTTGCGCCGGGCACGTCGAGCGGACCGTTATTGGTGATGATGCCGATCGCCTGCCCCTCGATGCGGGCGTGGCCGCAGATGGTGGCGGGGCCGTAATTGCTGCCGAATTCGGTAAAATCGGAATCGTCGATAAAGCGCGCGATGGCCTGCCGCATGTCGACCGGACGCTTGTGGTCCATCGGCATGATGCCAAGCAGTTCCTCCGCGTCATAGCGCGGCGGCCGGTACGAGGTTTCAGCCGGTTTTGGCCGGTCCCACTGCATATTGGTCATGATGTCGCGCGCGATCCGAAGCGCGTCGCGGTCATCTTCGGCGAGATAATCGCCGAGGCCGGAAATCGAGGTGTGCATCTCGGCACCGCCAAGCTCTTCCTCGGTCGCGATCTCGCCCGTCGCCGCCTTGAGCAGCGGCGGCCCGGCGAGGAAGGCGCGGGTGCGGCCGCGCACCATCACGATGTAGTCGGAGAGCCCGGTCTGGTAAGCGCCGCCCGCGGTCGACGAGCCGTGCGTCACCGTGACCACAGGCAGTCCCGCCGCCGACAGCCGCGCCAGGTTGCGAAAGATATTGCCGCCGCGAATAAAATCCTCGACGCGGTAGCGCAGCAGATTGGCGCCGGCGCTTTCGACCAGTTGCACGTAGGGCAGCTTGTTCTCCAGCGCCAGTTCCTGCACGCGCAAGGTCTTGTCGAGGCCATAAGGCTGCAACGCGCCGGCGTCGATGCCGGAATCATTGGCGCTGACCATGCAACGGATGCCGGAGACGAACCCGATGCCGGCGATCGCCCCGCCGCCCGGGATGCTCTTGTCGGCATCCGGCACGTCGAACATGTAGCCCGCCAGCGTCATCAATTCGATGAAGGGCGAGCCTGGATCGAGCACCAGCGCGACGCGCTCGCGCGGCAATAGTTGGCCGCGCTTGTGAAAGCGGTCCTTGGCAGCGGCGGAGGCGGCGCGCGTCCGCTCCTCAAGCCCGCGCATCCGCGCAATCAGCGCCAGCATGCCGTCGCGGTTGGCCTTGTAGCCGGCGCTGCTTGGGGCGATGGTGGATTCAATGATGGCCATGAATGTTCCTGGTCGTCATTCCGGGGCGTCCGAAGGACGAACCCGGAATCTCGAGGTTCCGGGTTCGATGCTTCGCATCGCCCCGGAACGACAATTAATTAATGCCTCGTCCCAAAAATCTGCCTTGCCTCAGCGGGGCTGGCGATCTCGCGCCCAGCGCGGCGGGCGCAGGCGGCGATGGCTTCGATCAATTGGCCATTGGAGGTCACCTTGGTGCCGTCGGCGAGATAGAAGGTGTCCTCCAGCCCGGTGCGCAAATGACCGCCGAGATCGGCGCAACGCTGGTGCAGCGGCCAGATTTCGGCGCGGCCGATCGCGGTGACCTGCCAGTGCGCTTCCGGCAATTTGAGCTTGAGCAGGATCGGCAGCAGATCCGGATCGGCCGGCATGCCCGAAGCGACGCCCATCACGAAATTATACTCCAGCGGCCCTGAATACATGCCGGTCTGCCGGTACATGCCGACGCAGCGCACGATGCCGACATCGAAGCATTCGAACTCGGGGATCGTGCCCGCCACTTTCATCACGTCGAGATAGGCCTGCACCTTCTCGACTGCGTTATCGAACATCATCGGCGGCCAGGCCCAGGTGTTGTCGGATTTCACCTTGAGGTAATTCAGTGAGCCTGCGTTGCAGGCCGCGATCTCGGGTTTTGTCTCGCGCACGCAATCGAGCGCGCCGCCGTAATTCGGGCCTGACGTGCCGGTGGTGTGGTTGATGATGACGCCGGGGCAGGCCTCGCGCACCGCCTGCTGAATCTCTTTGCTGACGCTGACTTCCCACGACGGCAGGTGGCCCTTGTTCGGCTCCTGCTGGCGCAGATGGATGTGCATGATGCTGGCGCCGGCGTTGAAGGCGGCCTTGGCCTCGCGCGCCATCTGTTCGGGCGTGACAGGCACGTTGTGCTGTTTCGGGTCGGTCAGCACGCCGTTCAGCGCGCAGGTAATGACGGCCTTGTCGCTCATCGATCAGCCTTCGAAAATGGGCGGAAATCGCCCTTGTTTTGCGTATGATCCGTTCGGAAAACCGCTTCACACTTTTCCGGATCATGCGCTGCCGATCATGCGGCCCGCATCAGCCCGCTTCTTGCGTCCACCCGCTATTGGCGCCGCTGGTGCGATTGCTGCGGTAGATCGCCAGATCGCGCGAGCCGGAAAAGATCGCGCGCGGCTTCAAGCCGTAGAAGCGGCGGATCGAGTGGCTGAAATGCGTGGAGTCGGGATAGCCGATGTCCTGCGCGAGATGCGCAAGATTGATGTCCTGGTTGGCGAAATGCAGCAAATGCCGCGCCCGCTTCCAGGCGCGGAACGAGCGGAACGAGATTCCGGTCTCTTCCTTGAACAGATGCAGGAAGCGCGACGGCGAGAGGCCTGCTTCCTCGGCGCAGCTCGCGGCCGTCACCGGTTCGCCGCAGAATCGTCCGATCTGCAGTATGGCGCGCGTCACACGTGGATCGAGCACGCGTTGCGGGAGGGCTTCGCCAAGGCACAGAAAGTCGAATTCGGCGCTGGAGAAATCCTCGCCCGCATGGTGCTCGCGCAAGGCGAGATAGGCGGCGCGAATGCGCTCCGCGAAGGCTTTGCCTTCAGGCCCCGACAGCCGCCCGGCGAGGTCTTCGATGACGCCGGGACAAACGCTTTCCGGCTCGATCACGACGCTCAGCACCGAACGATAGTCGCTGGCGATGGTATGCCCAGTGTTCGGCAGCACCGCCACCATTTCGGCGTGGCTGTTCCGGCCATCGGCCGTAAGCCATAACCCGCCTTCGATCGCGACATAGATGTTGAACGCACCCGAGCAGCGTTCCCGCGGCCGGCCGAGCAGGCCCGCGTAGAACACGCGTTCCGGAGTGATCAGCATCAGATGGCCCGATTTCCGGCCGATGTCGTCCATGGTGCATCCTCCTCGCGCGGCTCTTGGGGCGCTGCGATAGGGCAACCATAGCGGAAAATGGGAGGCTGTCACGGACGAGAATTGGCCCAAACAGGGACCGCAAATGCCGACAAAAGCCGTCATTGCGAGCGAAGCGAAGCAATCCATAGCGCCGAATAACGGATAGATGGATTGCTTCGTCGCGGAGCCTGTCATCGGGCGCGCATTCGCGCGACCCGTTGGCTCCTCGCAATGACGGAGGGTGCGTCAGTTCCTTACCCGCGGTGCCACATTCTGCTCGACGCCCGCCTTTTGCTCGGCGGCCACCGCCCGCTTATAACCGTCACGCGCCTGCAACCGCGCCCAATAGGCCGCAACATTGGGCCCGAAATCCTTGGCCAGGCCGATATTTCCGGCCAGCCGCAACGCATAGCCGTTGGCGATATCGGCGGCGGTAAAGCGGTCCGCGCAGAGCGTTTCCGATTTGCCGGTGGCGGCTTCCACGGCCCGCAGCCGCCCGAGGAACCATTTGGCATAGTCGCCGGCCACCTGCGGATTGCGCCGCTCCTCCGGCTCGAGCTGGCTGTATCTCAGCACCAGCGTTTGCGGGAAGGTGAGCGTGGCGTCGGAAAAATACATCCAGTTCAGGAACGCGCCATAGCCGGGCTCGTCCGGCCCCACGATCAGGGGCGTCGGACCATATCTGGTGCCGATGTAGTGGCAGATGCCGGACGATTCCGTCATCTTGGTCTCGCCATCGACCATGAAGGGAATGGTGCCGAGCGGATTGATCGCGAGATATTCCTTGGCGAACACCCGCGGCGGAAACGGCAGCATCTTGAGCTCATAGGGCAGCCCGAGCTCCTCCAGCATCCAGAGCGGGCGGAACGAGCGCGCCCCGTCGCAGTGATAAAGTGTGATCATCAGGCGTTTCCTATGGTTCCCGGCAGCGTGCCCATCATCTTGCACAACACCGTCAGCATCACCTCATCGGCGCCGCCGCCGATCGAGGTCAGGCGGCTGTCGCGATAGGCGCGGCTGACATGTGTCTCGTTCATAAAGCCCATGCCGCCCCAGAATTGCAAACAGGCATCGGTGAGTTCGCGGCCCAGCCGTCCGGCCTTGAGCTTTGCCATGGTCGCAAGACGCGTGACGTCCTCGCCCGCGATCAGCGCCTCGGCGGCACGGTAGATCAGCGCCCGCAACAGCTCGACCTCGGTCTGCATTTCCGCAAGCTTGAAATGGACAATCTGGTTGTCGAGGATGGTCTTGCCGAACGCTTTTCGGTTGCGCGTGTATTCGATGGTCTCGGCGATAATGTACTCATGCGCCTTCAGGCATGCTGCGGCGCCCCACAGCCGCTCCTCCTGGAACTGCACCATCTGGTAGGTAAAGCCCTTACCCTCCTCGCCTATGCGGTTGCGCTTGGGCACCCGGACATTGTCGAAGAAAATCTGCGCGGTGTCGGACGAGCGCATGCCCATCTTGTCGAGCTTTCGCGCGACCTCGACGCCCTTGCTCTTCATCGGCACGCAGATCAGAGACTTGTTGCGATGGACCTGCCCATCGCTGGTGTTGGCAAGCAGGCAGATCCAGTCCGCCTTCACGCCATTGGTGATCCACATCTTGCCACCATTGATGACGTAATCGTCGCCATCTGAGCGGGCATTGGTCTTGATCGAGGCGACGTCGGAGCCGGCGCCCGGTTCGGACACGCCGATGCAGGCAACCGCATCGCCCGCGATCGCGGGCGCCAGAAATTCACGGCGCACTTCATCGGAGCCGAACCGCGCCAGCGCCGGGGTGGCCATGTCAGTCTGCACCCCGATCGCCATCGGCACGCCGCCGCAATGGATAGCGCCGAGCTCTTCGGCCATCATCAGCGCGTAGCTGTAATCGAGCCCCTGCCCGCCGAATTCGACGGGCTTGTTGAGTCCGAGAAAGCCGAGATCGCCGAGCTTCTTGAACAGCGCATGCGAGGGAAACTGTTCGGCCTTCTCCCATTCGTCAACGAAGGGATTGATTTCGGCGGCGATGAACTTTTGCAAGGCCCGGCGTGGTTCGTCGTGGTCGGCGGTGAAGAGCATTTTTGTTCCCTGTCGTTCCGGGGCGGCGCAAAGCGCCGAACTAAGATGCGCAATTGCGCATCTGAGAATCTTGATATTATTTAACTCACCTCTAGATTCCCCGATGTGCAATTGCACATCTGAGGTTCGCGTCTTCGACGCGCCCCGGAATGACGAGAATTCACAACCCCATCTGCCTCGACGCCAGATCCTTCATGATCTCCTCCGTCCCGCCGCCGATCGCATTGACCTTTACTTCGCGGTAGATGCGCTCGACCTTGATGCCGCGCATGAAGCCGGCGCCGCCGAAAATCTGCACGGCTTCGCTGGCGCAGAACGCCATGGTCTGCGTCGCCTGGTTCTTCATCATGCAGATTTCGGCGACCGGGCTTTCGCCCTGCCCGAGCCGCCACGCCAGCATTTCCAGCATCGCCTGCGAGGCCGCGACCTTCTGCGCCATGTCGACCAGCTTGTGGCGGATCACCTGGTGCTGCGCGATCGGTTTTCCAAAGGTCTGGCGCTCCTTGGCGTAGGCGATCGCCTCCTCGACGCAGACGCGCGCGTAAGCCGTGCAGCTCGCCGCCATGCCCATCCGCTCGCTGTTGAAGTTGTGCATGATCAGCTTGAAGCCCTGGCCTTCCTCGCCGAGCAGGTTTTCCACCGGCACGCGGCATTCGTCGAAATGCAGCGTCGCGGTATCCGACGCCCACCAGCCCATCTTCTTGAGTTTGGTGCGCGAAAGCCCCGGCGTATCGCCCTCGATCAGGAGCAGGCTGACGCCGCCGGCGCCCTCTCCGCCGGTGCGCACGGCGACCGTGAGATAATCGGCGCGTATGCCCGAGGTGATGAATGTCTTCTCGCCGCTGACGACATAATGGTCACCGTCGCGGCGCGCCTTGGTGCGGAGATTAGCGACGTCGGAGCCACCGCTCGGTTCGGTGATCGCCAGCGCCGATATCTTCTTGCCCGACAGCACCTCAGGCAGCACCCGCGCCTTGATCTCGGGGCGGGCGGCGCGCGCGATCGGCGGCGAGCCGATGGTGTGGCTCATCAGGCTGGAGCTGACACCGCCGGCGCCGGCACGCGCGAGTTCCTGCGAGGCCACGATTTTCATGAACTGGTCGGCAGCGACGCCGCCATATTCCTCGGGGAAACCGAGCCCAAGCAACCCGATCTCGGCGGCCCTGGCATAGAGCGCGCGCGGAAACTCGCCGGCCTCGTCCCATTCATGGGCATAGGGCTCGATCTCACGCGTCACAAAGCGCTGCATCACGTCGCGAAACGCTTCGTGATCCGCGTTGTAAAACGGGCTGTTCGCCTTTGTCCGCTCCAGCATGCTGTCCTCCCGACGGAATCACGATGCCCTGAATCGGCCTACGTAAACTTGCGTTGAGCGGCTGACGGGCGCCAGCGCCAGCAACTCAACGCAAGACCGGTTCCCCGGCCATGCCCTAGCCTTCTGCAAAAAAGCAATAACACAAAATCGGCAAAACGCCGGGGAGATGAAGCATGATCCGATCGAGCCAATCTGTCCCGGCCATTTTCCTGGCGCTGTCGCTCGCCGCATCATCAGCGGCTTTCGCCCAGCAACCCGGCATCACGTCTACCGAAATCAAATTCGGCAACATCATGCCGTATAGCGGCCCGGCCTCGGCGCTCAGCGTCGTCGGCAAGGCCTTTGCCGGCTATTTCGACATGATCAACGAAAAGGGCGGCGTCAACGGGCGCAAGCTCAACATGGTCTCGCTCGACGACGGCTTTTCGCCGCCGAAGACGGTCGAGGCGACGCGGCGGCTGGTCGAAAGCGACAACGTCGCCTTCATGTTCGGCACCATGGGCACCGCGCCGAGTTCAGCGACCGCGAAATACCTCAACAGCGCCAAGGTGCCGCATCTGTTCCTGATCTCATCCGCGTCGAAATGGAACGATCCGGTCAACCAGCCCTGGCTGATGGCGCTGCCCTGGGCGCCGAATTACGTCGAGGAAGCCGGCATCGACGTGCGCTATGCGCGCGCCAAAAATCCCAACGCACGCTTTGCGATCCTTTACCAGAACGACGACGCCGGGAAGGATTATTTGCGCGGCGTGAAAGAGGCGCTTGGGGCCGACGCCGACAAGGCGATCGCACTGGCATCGAGCTTCGAAGTCGCCGATCCGAGCGTGGATTCGCAGATCCTGACGCTCGCCAACACCAAGGCCGACGTTTTCCTGATCTACAGCGTGACGCCGCGCGCCTGCGCGCAGGCCATCCGCAAGGCCTATGAGACCGGCTGGCGGCCGATCCGATTCATCTCCTCGGGCTGCGCCAACAAGGAGACGGTCATGGTGCCGGCGGGCCTCGAAGCCGCGAGCGGCATCATGTCGGTCGGATCGCTAAAGCCCTATGCGGCCGACTCCAAAGATCCCGACCTGGTCGCCTACCGCGAATTCATGAAGGCGCGGGTGCCGAATGTCGATCCGGCGAATTTCGCCGCCGGATATGGCTACATGGTCGCCCAGGCGCTGGTGGTGGTGCTGGAGCAATGCAAGAACGATCTGAGCCGCGAGAACATCATGGCGCAGGCCGCCAACCTCAGGGATGTGCAACTGCCGCTGCTGATGCCGGGCGTCAAGCTCAACACCTCACCGAAAGACTATCGGCCCATCAAGGACGGCTACATGGTCGAGTTTCGCGACAACCAGTTCAACGTCATCAGCGAGTTGCTGCGGGGTTCGTGAAGCGACTCCCCCAAGAACAATTTCTGATTTACGGAAATTTTTCTTGACCCGAGCCCGACTCAGCAATATATCGATTGGGTCCCGTCCCGGTACGAGGGGCGTTTCGCGATCGTCATAAGCGCGGGATGGGATGCGGTGGACGCTGAGGTTGCGCTTGACGCGTGCAGCTTGAGCGTACGGTGAAGTCGTGTGGTCCCGACGCCCCGATGCTGGCGTCAAGTTCCAAAGAGGCTAACGCTTCGGAGGAGCGACGGTGACAACGAGCTCGGCCCGACCGAGGAGAGCACGAAGTAAGCCGTAAAGCCATTGCGCAGGGAATGTCGGATGCCTCCGCTGCCCTGTATGCTCGTGTGCGCATTTTTTTGCACAGTTTGCACACGAGACCGCGGGTGCAGTGCGCACCCGACATTCCCTGCGCCCTCTGTTTGGAGGGTTAAGGAAATTCGATAGCAAGCCTCGGGCGAATCGAGCCGCGAGATCGCGAAGGTGTGTTTGCGTGATTCTATCCCTGTCGTCCCGGCGAAGGCCGGGACCCATACGCCGCAGCCCATCGGCGAGAATGCTGGCGTTCGAGACCTTCCGCAAAACAAGTGCCACGGCGTATGGGTCCCGGCCTTCGCCGGGACGACGCGTGATCTATCTAAACCGGCTGGTGCGTCGCGTCCCACCCTCAGCCACTCCACGCAAGACAGCATCCCCATATGACCTCTCAACTGCTAGAAATGCCATCAAGCAAAACCAGCGGCGCAAGAACCGCGCGACGTCAGGAGGAAGCCTTGTCCGTCCGCTATTACGACTGGATCGCCCATTTCGGCCGCCGTACGCCGGATAAAATCGCGGCGATCGACCTCGCCAGCCAGCGCCGGCTTTCCTATGCGGAGTTTGATGCGAGGATCTCGCTGCTCGCCACGCATCTGCGTGACAAACTCAAGATCGCGCGTGGCGACCGTGTCGCGGTGCTGGCGCTGAACACGACCGATACGCTGGAGGTGCAGTTCGCCTGCTTCCGGATCGGCGCCGTGTTCCTGCCGCTCAACACCCGCCTCACCGTACCCGAGCTGCAGTTCATTGTCGGCGATGCCTCGCCAAAAGTCATGATCCACGACACCGACCTTGCCGAGGTCGCGCTATCAGTCGCCAAACTCTGCAACGTTTCATCGGCACTGCTGCTCGGTCCCGGCGGCACCTATGAGGCGGCTATCGCCGCGTCAAAACCGCTCGATCGCGCGGAGATGGTCACGCTCGATGACATCTCGACCATCATGTACACCTCGGGCACCACGGGTCAGCCGAAGGGTGCGATCATCACCCACGGCATGACGTTCTGGAATTGCGTCAATCTCGGCGGTCCCGCGTACATCTCGCCGTCGTCGGTGCTGCTCACGGTGCTGCCGCTGTTCCACACCGGCGGGCTGAATTGCTATACCAATCCCGTGCTGCACGCCGGCGGCACCGTGCTGATCATGCGCGTGTTCGATCCTGCGCTCGCGCTGCAATTGATCAGCGATCCCTCCCAAGGCATCAACCAGTTCTTCGGCGTGCCTGCGATCTACCAGTTCATGTCGCAGCATCCGTCGTTTGCTGCAGCCGATTTCAGCCGGCTCGTGATCGGCGGTGTCGGTGGCGCGCCGATGCCGGTGCCGCTGTTGAAAATATGGGAAGCCCGCGGCGTCGCCCTGCAGCAAGGTTACGGCATGACCGAGACCAGCCCCGCGGTGCTGACGCTCGACAAGGAGGACGCCGCGCGCAAGGCCGGCTCCTCCGGCAAGCCGGTGCTGCATACGGAAGTGCGGATCGTTCGCCCCGATGGGTCAGACGCCGATGTCGGCGAACTCGGTGAACTCTGGGTCAAGGGACCGAACGTCACGCCCGGCTACTGGAATCGGCCGGACGCCAACCAATCATCCTTCACCGACGGCTGGCTGCACACCGGTGACGCCACGCGCGTCGATGGAGAGGGCTTCTACTACATCGTCGATCGCTGGAAGGACATGTACATTTCCGGCGGCGAGAACGTCTATCCGGCCGAGGTCGAGAGCGTGCTGCATCAATTGACGGCCATTGCCGAGGCCGCCGTGATCGGCATCCCGAACGAGCAATGGGGTGAGGTCGGCATGGCGATCGTCGCGATCAAGCCCGGCCATACGCTTTCAGCCGACGAAATTCACGCGCATTGCCAGGCCAATCTGGCGCGGTTCAAGTGCCCGCGGGTGATCGAGTTCGTCGACGCGCTGCCGCGCAATGCGACGGGAAAGATTCACAAGCCGACGCTGCGAAAGAATTTCAGCGTGTTGAAGCCGACCGATAAGGCCATTGCCTCGTGATCGCGTGCCGACAAACGAAAAGCCCGCAGGTTCATCACCGGCGGGCTTCTGTATCAGAGGCTAATTAGAGGATCCCAGTACATCCGTGGTAATCCGTAATCAGCAACCGTTATTAGTCGACGCGAAGGTTCTCAGCGCTGGTCTTGCCGCGCATCGGGTCCTTCTTCGCTTCGAACGAGATCTTCTGACCTTCGTTGAGCGAGCTCAGGCCTGCGCGTTCGACAGCCGAGATGTGAACGAACACGTCCGTTCCGCCATCGTCGGGCTGAATGAAGCCAAAACCCTTGGTCGCGTTAAACCACTTTACTGTTCCGGTAGCCATGTAACTATCTCCAAGATGCGCGAATGCGCTTTGCTCACACGACCTCCGCGTGAGCTTGATCCGATTTCAACGATGTCTTGGGGATGGGCCGGTGTCGGCGTAGTCAACAAGGCAAACGACAATTCGAATGCAGTTGATATAGGCCCTTCCGCAGGAAATGCAAGGGACGATAGCGTTTTCGCGCGAAGCGGGTTCCGGCTCGCGTGAAGAAACGCGTCAAACGACAGCTAACCAGGCAGAAACATGGCAAACGGCTCGTCGATCGTCCGCCGCAGACGTTCGCGATACAGCGCATAATTGGCATTATCGGACGAAATGCGCCCAAAACTCGGGTTTGCGACCATCTTGATCGGGACATACGCGATCGGAGCGGCAATCGGTGTCAGCATGGAACCGCGCCCTGCCAGCAGCGTGGTGATGATGCCGTACATTTCGCCTGATATGGCCACGCGCGCCACCGTGATCAGGCGATGCTGACCGTTCCGGTTGGTGACGAGATAGATGTGGCCGGACTGGTTTGGCACCGCGACTTCGCCGAATTGGGTGTACAAGGCATCCTGCCGCTCGCCTTCGTGGAATACGAGCGACGAGGCCGCATCACTCCAGACAATCTCGGTACGGTAGGCGAAGATCGCGTCCTTGTCGCCGAACGACGGCCGTATCGTGACATAGGCGCCTTCAATCCACGCCACCGCGCGGCGCGAATAGGCGCCCAATCCATCCGGCGCGATGTCACCATTGACCGGCGCGGCCGGCGCCGGCGCGTCGGGCGTCTTGCGCAGGGATACGCCGAGCGCCTGTTCGAGCCGCACCGTGGTCGCGAGCGTGAATGGACGGCGGCCGCCGAGCACCTTCTCCAGCGTCGAAAGGCTGAGTTTTGCGAGTTCGGCCAGCGACTGGCGGGAGATGCGGCGGCGGGCGATCTCCTCCCGAATGGTATCGGCGATCTGCCGGCTTTGTTCGGCGGAAAGCTGCTTGTCCGGCGTCGGCATCGTCACCCCTGTTCGGCCTGTTTGGGCAGTCTACCAGACACACAATCCATCACAAACCCGCACAAACCCGTCCGGGCCGTGGCGCACCAAGCTGGCGTCAGGCTGAACAATGCCGATCATTCCGCTCGCGCCACATCGCGCGTTACCGGAAATTTCCCTGCACGACGAACACGTCGCACGGGAGTGAAGGAAATGACGATTTGCGGTGAAATCCAGCCCGACAGGCGTACGCGCCTGTCGCGCAAAATGCGCGTAATACTGTTCTTCGCCTTTGAAGGCGCCGCCGCACTCCTGATCGGTTTTGCGGCCTTATTTTTGAGCTTTGAGCCGGCCTGGTCCGCCGAACGCGCGCGGACCGCCTTCCTCAAGCCGGGCGATGCCCGTTCCGGTTCGCTGCTGCTGAAAACCGAGGACGGCTATGCCGACGCCTCGCGGCTTGGCATCGATGTCGACATCACCGTGTCCGGCCCCACGGTCCGCGCCCGCGTCACGCAGGTTTTCCGCAACCCGACGCAAGACTGGGTCGAGGCGGTTTACGTCTATCCGCTGCCGTCCGGCGGCGCCGTCGATACGCTGAAGATGGTGGTCGGCGACCGCGTCATCGTCGGCGACATCAAGGAGCGCCAGCAGGCCCGCATCATCTATGAGCAGGCGGCACGTAACGGACAGAAGGCGGCGCTGACCGAACAGGAGCGGCCGAACATCTTCACCAACTCGGTCGCCAATATCGGTCCCGGCGAAACCGTGCTGGTGCAGATCGAATACCAGGAACCGGTGCAACAGAGCGGCAATGAATTCTCGCTGCGGCTGCCGATGGTGATCGGGCCGCGCTACAATCCCGCACCCGTGGTGCAGAGCGTCGACTTCCGGCCCGGTGGCGGCGGCTGGGGCGCCAGCAAATCCGATCCGGTGCCGGACCGCGACCGCATCTCTCCGCACGTGCTCGACCCCGCGACCAACGCGCCGGTCAATCCGACCAGCATCACGGTGCGGCTGCAGGCCGGCTTCCCGCTCGGCGAGACCAAGAGCCATCATCACACCATCAAGACCGAAAGCCCCGACGGCAGCACGCGCATCATCAAGCTCGCCGAAGGCGCGGTGCCGGCGGATCGCGATTTCGAGCTGACCTGGAAGCCTGCCGCGGAGAAGGCGCCATCGATCGGCCTGTTCCGCGAACATGTCGGCGGCAATGATTATCTGCTCGCCTTCGTGACGCCGCCTTCGGTCGAACAGAACGACAGGAAGCTGCTGCCGCGCGAGGTGATCTTCGTGATCGACAATTCCGGCTCGATGGGCGGCGTCTCGATCATCCAGGCCAAGGCCAGCCTCACTTACGCGCTCGGCCGCCTGCAACCTGCCGACCGCTTCAACGTGATCCGCTTCGATCACACCATGGAGATGCTGTTCCCAACCTCGGTGCCGGCCGACCGCGAGCGTGTCGGTCAGGCCACCGCGTTCGTCGGCGCGCTGCAAGCCAATGGCGGCACCGAAATGGTGCCGGCGATGCGCGCCGCGCTCAGCGACAACACTGGCGATGCCAATTACGTCCGCCAGGTCGTGTTCCTGACCGACGGCGCGATCGGCAATGAGCAGCAATTGTTCGAGACCATCAACGCGTTGCGTGGCCGCTCGCGCATCTTCATGGTCGGCATCGGCTCGGCGCCAAACACCCATCTGATGACGCGCGCCGCCGAACTCGGCCGCGGCGCCTTCACCCATATCGGCTCGGTGGAACAGGTCGAGGAGCGCATGCGCGGGCTGTTTTCCAAGCTGGAGAATCCCGCGGTGACCAACCTCACCGCCAAATTCTCCGACGCCACCGCCGACGTCACGCCATCGGCGATCCCGGACCTCTACCGCGATGAGCCGCTGATTCTTGCCGCCAGGCTCGACAAGCTCGCCGGCTCGGTCGAGATCAAGGGCCGGATCGGTGACCGTCCGTGGGTGGTGACGCTTCCGCTGGCGAATGCGGCCGAGGGCAAGGGCCTGTCGAAACTATGGGCGCGGCGCAAGATTGCCGATGCCGAAGTTGCACACACCACGCGGCAGGAGAGCCCGGAGGATGCCGACAAGACCATCCTCGCGCTCGCACTCGAGCATCAACTGGTGACGCGGCTGACCAGTCTCGTCGCGGTCGACAAGACGCCGAGCCGTCCCGAAGGCGAACCGCTGAAAGCCTCGGAACTGCCGATCAACCTGCCGGCCGGTTGGGATTTAGCCAAAGTGTTCGGTGAACGCCCGCTTCTGCCGGTCACGCCGATGGAACGTCGCGCCGAGGCCGGCGAGGCCGGGGTTCAGGTTGCGGCATTGAAACGCGCGGCCCCTGCGGTCACGGCAGCGCCGGGCACGGTCCAGCTCCCGAAGACGGCGACCGACGCCGAGCTGAGAATGATCCTGGGTGTGATCTTCCTCATATTCAGTCTTGTCCTGTTCGGGTTCAATCGGCGCCAGGCGTTGATCCCCTGACGCCCATTTGACGGAGGAGGCCCCCCAAGCTCCTCCCGAATGCGCGCGCGGCCCTCCGTCCCCCAGGGTCGCGCGCGCGACTTTTTTCAAAGTCGCCTTCAACGCCGTCATTGCGAGCGAAGCGAAGCAATCCATGGCGCAACGGAAACGAGAGTGGATTGCTTCGTCGCTTCGCTCCTCGCAATGACGGATCTCCCAAATGCGCCGCTTCATCCTCCCTCTCCTCCTCGCCGTCACCGGCCTTATCCTGTTCGGCCAGGGCGGCTACATCCACGCCAAGGCGTTGCTCGCGCAAATCCTGCTCGAGCGCGCCTTCACCGAAACCATCGCCACCGGCCGCGAAACCAAACCGTGGTCATGGGCGGATACCTGGCCGGTGGCCCGCATCGAGGTGAGGCGAATCCATGCCAGCACCATCGTGCTGGCCGGCAGCAGCGGCCAGGCGCTCGCGTTTGGGCCGGGTCATGTCGAGAACACGCCCGATGCCGGCGAGCGCGGCGTGGCGGTCTACTCCGCGCACCGAGATACGCACTTCCGTTTCCTGCAGAATGTCGCCATCGGAGACGAGATCGACGTCACGCGCCGCGACGGCAAGAAATTCCGATATCGCGCGGATTCGACCTCGATCGTGCGTTTCGATGCTTCGGGCATCGATCCGTTGCGCGACGGATATGAGCTGGTGCTGTCGACCTGCTGGCCGTTCGAAGCGCTGACGCCGGGGCCGGATCGCTATCTCCTGCACGCCACCTTGATCGGGCCTGTTCCCTGAGTTCATCCGCCCGTCAATCCCGGGCGACGAGGAATACTCCGCCTGCCGGGATATCGTGCGCTGCGCGAAGGGCGCTATCGGGCCAACGCGTGTTGCCACCCTCCTCAAGTCTCAATAAAAAGAATGAAAACCCATGGCCGAAGCGATCGCACGAGATCGCCTCTGCCAAAGGAAACAACAAGGTAAGGGCACACTCCATGGAAGCTCGGGTAGTCAACGCGTCGCATTCGGCCGAAAACTGGTCGCCCTCGTCCGACGCCAGCGACATCGTCAAAAGCATCCATGCCATGCTCCACCCGCGCAACATCGTGCTGGTGGGTGCAACCGACAAACCCGGGAACTATGCCGAGCGCATCTGGAACAATCTGGTCAAGTACCAATACAAGGGCAAACTGTTCCCTGTTAACGCCAAGCGCGAAACGATCTGGGGCGTGCCCTGCTACAAGGATTTCGCCAGCCTGCCGGAGAAACCCGACCACGTGCTGGTGCTGGTGCCGGCGCGTTTCGCGGTGCAGGTGATCCGCGACGCCGCAGCCGCCGGCGCCCGCTCCGCCACCATCGTCACCTCGGGCTTCAGCGAATTGCAGGACGCGGAAAGCCAGCGGCTGGCGGTCGAACTGAAAGAGGCGGTGCGTGAAACCGGCTTGGCCGTCACCGGCCCGAACTGCCTCGGTAATCTGAGCGCGGGCGAAAACCTGTTCACCAATATCGATGACCGCATCGTGACGATGGAAGCGGGTCCCGTCGCGATCGCCGGGCAATCCGGCGCGATCGTGATGGCGATCCGGCAGGCGCTGGAAGATCGCGGCGTCGGCGTCGGCTACATGGTCACGACCGGCAACGAGACCGGGCTCGAGACGCCGGACCTGATGGCCTATTTCGCGGCCGATCCTTCGATCCGCGTGATCGTGGTCTATCTTGAAGGCGTGCGAAACACCAAGGTGTTCCGCGAGGCCTGCAAGGCCGCGCGCGCCGCCGGCAAGCCCGTGATCGCGCTCAAGCTCGGCGCCTCCGAGGGCGGCCGTGCGGCTGCGATGGCGCATACCGGCGCGCTTGCCGGCTCGATACAAACCTTCGATGCGATCTCGACGCGCGAAGGCGTGATCCGCGTTCGCGGCCTCGACGAACTGATCGAGACCACCGAATGTTTCGTGCATGCCGAACCGCCAAAGAGCAATCGCCTCGCCGCGGTGTCGCTGTCGGGCGGCAAGCGCGGGCTGCTGATCGACGCGTTCGATTCAGCCGGGCTCGACTTTGCGCCGCTGAGCGCGGACGCGACCGAGAAACTCGCAAAGATGCTCGGACCGGGCAGCATCGTCGGCAATCCGCTCGACGCCGGATTCGCCGCCGTGGTCGATCCCTCCGTCTACATGCAATCGATCAAGATCATGATCGACGATCCCGACACCGATATCGTGATCATCGACGCCGAGCTGCCGAAGGCGCCCCATGAACTGCGCGAACGCAATTTACGTATCGTCAACGACATGGCGGGCGCCGCCTCCAAACCCGTGGTCTACATCAGCGCGATGTCGATTGGCTTTACCGAGTTCACCAAGGGCTTGCGCAAGTCGCTGCCGAACATCGCGGTCATGCAAGGCCTCGACCGCGCGGTGGGCGCGATCAAGTCGCTGATCGAATATGCCTCGCTGCGCAAAGTCGTGCCGGAGATCGCGTCGAGTTCGAAGGCTTCCGCCCGTGCCGTGCTGGAGAAGACGCTAAAAAGCGCCAACGGCGCGGCCGCCCTCGATGAGGTCGCCTCTAAAAAGCTGCTGAAGGCTTACGGCATTCCTGTTTCCAAGGAAGAGATCGCGCAGACCGCCGCGGACGCGGTGAAGATCGCCAAGAATATCGGCTTCCCCGTGGTCGCCAAGGTGGTCAGCGCCGAGATCCTGCACAAATCGGACATTGGCGGTGTGGTGCTGAACATCAACAATGCCGCCGAGGTGAAGAAGGCGTTCAACGACATCTCCGCGCGGGTCAAGAAGCTGAAGAACAAGCCGAAGCTCGAAGGCATCCTGATCGCGCAGCAGGTCAAGTCCGACCTCGAACTCGTGGTCGGCGCCTCGCTCGATGCCGAGATGGGCCCCGTGGTGCTGTTCGGCACCGGCGGCGTCGATATCGAACTGATGAAGGACGTCGCCCTCGCCGGCGCGCCGCTCGATGCCGACGAGGCGAAACAGCTGATTGGCAAGACCAAGGCCGGCGTCAAGATGAAGGGCTATCGCGGCAAGCCCGCGCTGCACGAGGCTTCGGCAGTGAAGGCGCTGGTTGGGCTATCCAATCTGATGGCGGACGCGGGAACCCGCATTGCGTCGATCGACGTCAATCCGTTCCTGATCAACAGCAAGCTCGGCGTCGCCGTCGACGGCCTGATCGTGCTCAACAACGCCGCGGCCAACAAGGCGGCGGGGCATTAGAGCTACGCAGGAGCCGTAGGGTGGGCAAAGCGAAGCGTGCCCACCATCCAAGGGCAACGATTTCGATAGATGGTGGGCACGGCGCGAAGGTGCACCTTTGCCCACCCTACGAATCGTGTCTCACAACCCCGCGCCCCATTGCCGCGCGGTCTGCGCCAGCCAGTCGCGGTAAAGCGTCAGCGGCGTGACGCCGGTGAGCCCGCCGCAACCGGCCGAGCTATTGGGTCCGGTCGACCAGCTGACGACGCCGACGATGGCCGGACCTGATTGCTTGTCCTCGAATACCGGCCCACCAGAGTCTCCAGTGCAGGCGCCGAGCCCGTCGCGGGTGCCCTGGCTCACGGGATCAACCAGCCGAATCTGCAGCGTCCCCGGCTTGCCGGTTGCGACCAATCCGGCGGCGCGGATGGTGCCGCCGCTCTTGCCATCGCCGCGCATCGTGACGCCGATGCCGGCGATCGTAAAGCGGCTGCCGACAAGAATTGGAATATTGGGCATGCCGAGCGTCGATGGCGTCTTGCCTTTGACGGGTGAACCCAGTTGCAGCAGCGCCACATCGGCGGTCGCCCGGTGCGCCAGCATCGCCTGCATCTTGAAGCCGGGATGAATGGCGACGCTCTTGACGTCCTGCAACGACGGCTGCTTGTCGGCGCCATATTCGACGATCTTGTAATCGGCACCGGGCTGCACGCAGTGTGCCGCGGTCAGCACGATTTTGGGCGCGATCACCGCGCCGGTGCAGAAGTTGCCGCGGGAACCGACGATGGTGACGACCGAACGACCGACGCCGTCGGCGGATGGCGCGCCACCGCCCACGATGGCGTAAGCGGGCGCGGCCACCAGCAGCGCAAGACTGGCAATTATTCGAGCGAGGACTTTCATGGCCGCATGCAATACCCCGCGCAACCGACATCGCCAAGCCGCGGATCGGACTGGCCCCGAAGGGCATTCCGTGTTAGCCGCTCCCCGTCGCGTATTGATATGGCGGAGAAATAATGATCGAGGCGGTGATCTGGGATTTCGGCGGGGTGCTGACCACTTCGCCGTTCGAGGCCTTTACGCGATTCGAGACCGAGCGCGGGCTGCCCGTCGACATCATCCGGCGCACCAACGCCGCCAATCACCTGGAAAACGCCTGGGCGAAATTCGAGCGCGCCGAAGTCGATATCGAAGCCTTCGATGCGCTGTTCGCCACGGAATCGAAGGCGCTGGGCGCCGAGGTCCGCGGCAGGGATGTGTTGCCTCTGCTCTCGGGCGATCTGCGCCCCGAAATGGTCGAGGCGCTCAAACGCGTGAAGGCCAAATTCAAGACCGGCTGCATCACCAACAATCTTCCGGCCAACGCGATCGGCAGCCGCAGCGGCCGTTCGCTCTATGTCGCCGAGGTCATGGTGCTGTTCGATCATGTCATCGAGTCTGCCAAGATCGGCCTGCGCAAGCCCGACCCGCGCATCTACCAAATGATGGTCGAGACGCTGCAGGTCGATCCCAAAAACTGCGTCTATCTCGACGATCTCGGCGTCAACCTGAAGCCGGCGCGCGCAATGGGCATGACCACGATCAAGGTGCTCAATGCGGCGCGCGCGATCACGGAGCTGGAGGCGGCGACCGGGCTCACATTGCGCTAGGCGGAATTAGCCGAATTTGCCGCCTCCGTATGACCAAACGAGGCTTGTTCTTTGCCGGGAACGCAGGCAGAACACCCTGAAATCCAGTGAATTTCGGAGTTGAAACCCGTGGCTGACAAAGGGCCGACCGCCTCGATCGAGGCAGTGGAAAGCGGCCTTGCCGCGCAGGGCTATATTGCGAGCCGGCAGATCGCGACCGCGGTCTATCTATCGCAGCAGATCGAAAAACCCATCCTGGTCGAAGGTCCCGCGGGCGTCGGCAAGACCGAGCTTGCGAAGGCAATCGCGGCGTGGCGCGGGCTGAAGATGATCCGCCTGCAATGCTACGAGGGCCTCGACGAAGCCAAGGCGCTCTACGAGTGGAAATACGCCAAGCAGCTTCTGTACACGCAGATCCTGAAGGACAAGCTCGGCGAAGTGCTCGGCGGCGCCGAAACGCTGCACGACGCGCTGGCGCAATTGCATGATTTCGGCGACGTGTTCTTCTCCAAGGAATTCGTCGAACCGCGGCCGCTGCTGCAGGCGCTGGAACAGCCGGCCGGCTGTGTGCTCTTGATCGACGAAATCGACAAATCGGATGCCGAATTCGAATCGCTGCTGCTGGAAATCCTCAGCGACTTCCAGGTCACGATTCCGGAACTTGGCACCGTTACCGCGGTCGCCGCACCGACCGTGATTCTGACCTCAAACAGCGAACGCGATCTCGGCGACGCGCTGAAGCGGCGCTGCCTCCATTTGCATATCGGCTTTCCCGAGCAGAAGCTGGAGGAGCGCATCGTCGAAAGCCGGGTGCCCGGCATCTCGCAGACGCTGCGCAAGCAGATGGTCGGCTTCATCCACGAGGTTCGCTCACTGGACCTGAAGAAGCTGCCGTCGGTGAGCGAGACGATCGATTGGGCGCGGGTGCTGGTGCTGTTGCAGGCGCCCGAACTCGGCAGCGAGATCGTCAAGGATACGCTCAACGTGCTGCTGAAATACGAGGCGGATATCGAGGCCACACTGCCCCAGGTATCCAGCTTCATCGCCAAGACATCGCGGCAGAGCGTCGTCTTCGGATAAAGCGGATGAGAGAAAACCTGCATCGCTTCTTTCGTGCGGCGCGGGGCGCAGGCGTCAGGCTCTCGCCGGCCGAAAGCATCGATGCGATGCGCGCGGTCTCCAAGGTCGGCTTCAGCGACCGCACCGTGCTGCGCGACACGTTCCTGCTGACACTCGCGAAAACCCAGGACGAGAAGAAGGCGCTCGGCGACTGCTTTGATCTGTTCTTCGATCAGCCGGAGCCGGAGCAGCCACCGCCCGAAGACAGCGAGACGGACAAATCGGACACGCCGGAGTCCGGTGCGGCATCCGATACGCCAGGCGACGCCGATGGCGGCGACCATGCCCAGGATCTCGGCCAGCTCGCGCAGATGCTGCTGTCGCAGGACCGCAACGCGATGGCAGCTGCCATCGCCAACGCTTCGAATGCAGCATCTCTGTCCGACATCCGCTATTTCACGCAGCGCGGCATCTTCTCGGGCCGCATTCTCGACCAGATGGGCATCCAGCGCCTGCGCGACGATCTCGACGCGCTGACGGCGACCAACCCCGCACTCGCGGAACGGCTGCAGGCAGCACTCGACGGCTTGCGCGACACCGTGCGCGAGACCGTCTCGCAGGCGCTGATGCTGTACGGCCGCGAGGAGGCCGAGAACCTGCGCAACGAGATTTTGCGCAACGCGCCGCTGTCCCGGATCGAGCCGCGTCAGGTCGAGCAGATGCGGCTTCTGATCCGCCAGATCGCGCGCCGCCTGCGCGAGCGTTACAGCAAGCCGCGCAAGCGCCAGCGCCGCGGCCATCTTGACGTGCGCCGGACCATCCGGCGCAACGCCGCCTGGGGCGGCGTGCCGTTCCTCACCGCATGGAAACGACGCCACCGCGACAAGCCAAAAATCATCGCACTCTGCGACGTCTCGGGTTCGGTGGCGCGGGTATCCGATTTCTTCCTGCTGCTGATCCACAGCCTGCATGAAGTAGTCTCGGATGTCCGCTCGTTCGCCTTTTCCGGACATCTGATCGAGGTCAGCGACATCCTGGAATCCAAATCGCCTGAAGAGGCGATGGCCGAGATCATGTCCAAGGTCGGCTTCGGCTCGTCGGATTACGGCAATTCCTTTGCCGATTTCGAACACGAATGGATGAACGCGATCACGCCGCAGACCACGGTGATCATTCTCGGCGACGCCCGCAGCAACAATCTCGATCCTCGCGCGGATATCCTTCGCCGGATCGGCGAACGCTCGAAGCGGCTGGTGTGGCTCAATCCCGAAGGGCGCATGGCCTGGGGCTGGGGCGATTCGGAAATGCCGCGTTATTCGACCTTCTGCACCGTCGTGCGGCAATGCGCCACCGCGCAGCAGCTGGAGCGCGCGGTGTCGGATATCGTGGCAAGTTACCAGTAATCCGCGACGAGTGTTTGCCCGTAACCCGTTTGACAGCGAAGATGGGCAACTGCCCGAATCAGGAACCGGCCGGCGGCCCAAATTGGCCGGCCATACCAAAAGCCCCAGCCGGATCGCCTCACCCTATGCCCGCCTCCGCAGCCCGTCACCCCGACAAAACCCCTGATGCGCTGTCGGTGCTGAACTCTGTGTTCGGCCTGCCGGCCTTTCGGGGCGAGCAGGAAAAGATCGTCCGTCACGTCACGGATGGCGGCAACTGCCTGGTGCTGATGCCGACCGGCGGCGGCAAGTCGCTGTGCTATCAGCTGCCGTCACTATTGCGCGAAGGCTGCGGCATTGTGGTGTCGCCGCTGATCGCATTGATGCGCGACCAGGTCGCCGGCCTGCTCGAAGCCGGCGTCAAGGCAGCGGTGCTGAATTCGACGCTGTCGTATGAGGAGGCCAACCAGGTCGAGCAGCGGCTATTGGCCGGCGATCTCGACGTGCTTTACGTCGCGCCCGAGCGGCTGTTGACGCCGCGCTGCCTCGGTCTGCTTGCCCGCACGAAGATAGCGCTGTTTGCGATCGACGAGGCGCATTGCGTGTCGCAATGGGGGCACGACTTCCGCCCCGAATATATTGGTCTATCCGTCATCGCCGAGCGTTTCCCCGATGTGCCGCGGATCGCCCTGACCGCCACCGCCGATGACCTCACGCGCCAGGAGATCGCCGAGCGGCTCAAACTTACCGATGCGCCGCGCTTTGTCGCCAGTTTCGACCGCCCGAACATCCGCTATGAGATCGTCGACAAGCAGAACGCGCCCGCCCAGCTCAAGGCCTTCATCAGCGAGCGACATGCGGGCGACGCCGGCATCGTCTATTGCCTGTCGCGCGCCAAGGTCGAGGATACCGCGGCCGCATTGAACAAAGCCGGCGTGCCGGCGCTGCCGTATCACGCCGGCCTCGACGCCGGTCTGCGTTCCCGCAACCAGGATCGCTTCATCAACGAGGACGGCGTCGTGATCGTCGCCACCATCGCGTTCGGCATGGGCATCGACAAGCCCGACGTGCGCTTCGTGGCGCATCTCGACCTGCCGAAGAGCATCGAGGCCTATTACCAGGAAACCGGGCGCGCGGGCCGCGACGGCAAGCCTTCCAGCGCATGGATGGCCTATGGCCTGTCCGATATTGTGCAACAGCGCCGCATGATCGACGAATCCACCGGCTCGGACGCGTTCAAGCGCGTGTCGGTCGGCAAGCTCGATGCGCTGGTCGGCCTCGCCGAGACCGCGGCCTGCCGGCGCAGCCGCCTGCTCGGCTATTTCGGTGAAGCGGTCAGCGGTGGAAATTGCGGAAATTGCGATAATTGTCTCTCACCGCCACAGCTTCTCGACGGCAAGGTGATCGCGCAGAAAATATTGTCTTGCGCCTATCGCACCGGGCAGCGCTTCGGCGCCATGCATCTGATCGATGTGCTGGTCGGCCGCTTGACCGAGCGAGTCACTCAATTCGGCCACGACAAGATTTCCGTGTTTGGGATCGGCGCCGAACTCAACGAGAAGCAATGGCGCTCCGCGATCCGGCAGGTCGTGGCCATGGGCCACCTGCACGCCGACAGCGAAGCCTTTGGCGCCTTGAAGCTGACGGAGAGCGCGCGCGGCGTGTTGAAAGGCGAGACCGAGGTGATGTTGCGCGAGGCGCCCGCCGGCACCCGCGTTCGCGCCAGCCGGACCAAATCAAGGCGCGGCGATCTGGCGCCGCGGGCCACCGAACAGGGTGAAACCGCCGATGCCGGCCTGCAGGCGGCGCTCCGGGCCTGGCGCTCCGAGATCGCGCGCAAGCGCGGCGTGCCGGCCTATGTCGTGCTGCACGACTCGACGATCGACGGCATCGCCGCCTCCCGTCCCGCGACGCTCAACCAGCTCCGCAACATCCCAGGGATCGGCGACAAGAAGCTCGAGCACTATGGCGACGAGCTGATTGCGCTGGTGAAGGCCGCGGAGCGTTAGAGACCGACGAGATAAGATCAAGCTGCCATCCGCGGCGGGACTGTACTCCCTCTCCCGCTTGCGGGGGAGGGCTGGGGTGGGGGTGCTGCCGCGATTCGCACTCTTCGATTGGAGAGAGCCCCCACCCGTCACGCTGGCGCGTGCCGACCTCCCCCGCAAGCGGGAGAGGTGGACTGAGTTCGCGGCCAGACCAATGAATCTAACCGCATCCCGCTCTAGGCACGCGCTACAGCCTCACCCATTGCGGAACGTGTAGGCGTACCCGTTGATCGCCGGCGCGCCGCCGAGATGGGCGTACAGCACCTTCGATCCCTTGGGAAAATAGCCCTTGTTCACGAGATCGATCATGCCCTGCATGGATTTTCCCTCGTAGACCGGGTCGGTGATCATGCCTTCGAGCCGCGCGCAAAGCCGGATCGCTTCCTTGGTCTCTTCCGAGGGAACGCCATAGGCGGGATAGGCGTAGTCTTCGATCAGAATGACGTCGTCCGCGACGATCTCCTTGCCCAACTCGACCAAGCCAGCGGTGTTACGGGCGATATCCAGCACCTGAGCCTTCGTTTGCGACGGCGTGAAGGAGGCATCGATGCCGATCACCTTGCGCGCGCCGCCGTCCTTGGCAAATCCAACAAGCATGCCGGCATGGGTAGAGCCGGTGACGGTGCAGACCACGATGTAATCGAAGGCGAAGCCGAGTTCCTTTTCCTGGGCGCGGACCTCTTCGGCGAAGCCGACATAGCCGAGCCCGCCATACTTGTGCACTGAAGCGCCCGCAGGAATCGCGTAGGGCTTGCCGCCCTTGGCTTTCACGTCCGCGATCGCTTCTTCCCAGCTCTGGCGAATGCCGATGTCAAACCCTTCATCCACCAGCTGGACGTCGGCGCCCATCACGCGGCTGAGCAGGATGTTGCCGACGCGGTCGTAGACGGCGTCCTCATGCGGCACCCAGCTTTCCTGTACCAGACGGCATTTCATACCGATCTTGGCCGCGACCGCGGCCACCATGCGGGTGTGATTGGATTGCACGCCGCCGATCGAGACCAGCGTATCGGCGTTGGAAGCGATCGCATCGGGCACGATGTATTCGAGCTTGCGCAGCTTGTTGCCGCCGAAGGCGAGCCCCGAATTGCAGTCCTCGCGCTTGGCGTAGAGCTCGACCTTGCCGCCGAGATGCTGCGTCAGCCGCTCCAGCTTCTCGATATGCGTTGGCCCGAATGTCAGCGGATAGCGTTCGAATTTTTCCAGCATGCGTCATCCCCGTTGATGTCTGATCTTGCGGGAACGCCTATCATCAGACGACGGAAAGGTGCTCTCTAAGTTGCTTCCGGATTTTGACAGATTGGTTGCTAGATAGGCCATAAATGGTAGTTTTCGTCCATCTATTGACGATTTTATGAGAGATTCTTCCGTGAGTCCCCGACTGGATCGCATCGACCTCAAGATGTTGCGTTTGCTGCAGAATAACGGGCGGCTCAGCAATGCCGAGCTGGCCGAAGCGGTCGGGGTCAGCCCGGCTACCTGTCATCGCCGTACCCAGCGCCTGCTCGACGACGGCTTTGTCAGCACGGTCCGCGCCATGGTGGCGCCGCGCAAGGTCGGCAAGGGCGCGCTGGTCATGGTCGGCGTCGTGCTCGACCGCTCCACGCCCGAAAGTTTTGCCTCGTTCGAGCGCGCGATTGCGAAACTGAAATTCGTTCTCGACTGCCATCTGGTGGCCGGCGATTTCGATTATTTCCTCAAGATCCGCGTCGGCGACATGGAAGACTTCAACCGCATCCATGGCGAGCAGCTGATCGCATTGCCCGGGGTGCGCCAGACGCGGACCTTCTTCGTCATGAAGGAAGTCGTCGACAACGCGCCGCTGGATTTTTGAGAAGGCGTTTTGGCGAGGAGCGGATCACTCGCTTGATTTTTTCGCACTCGCGCTCTGTTCGGTCGCCGTGCAGGAAATCAGCAGCGTGAACGCCCTTGCATTGCGCGCGATGTCGGACGTCTTCAGCTCGGCCTTTGCCTCGACGGCGGTCTGGTAGGGCACGACGCTGTTGTCCAGAAAGTCCCGCAGCGCGCCGGTCTTGATCGCAAAATTGATGTTCTCGGGGATGTTGCCGGTCGCCCTGGCAACTTTCAACGCATTGAGTTTTGCTGCCACCATGCCGGCGATGGTGCCGCTGGTGTCCAGCAGCGGCCCGCCGCTGTTGCCGGGCTGAACCGCCGCGCTGATCTGCAGGAAGCGGGTATCGTTCATGATGCCGCTCAGGGAGCTTACAATTCCGGTGGTGACCGTGAAATCGGAGGACAACAGGCCGTGGAACGGATAGCCGATTGCGACGACGCTATCGCCCGAATGGATCGCCTTGCCCCGAATCGTCGCCACTTCCTTGAAGGCGCTCGGCGCCTGCAGCAAGGCGAGATCGTTGGTTTCATCGCTTGAAACGAGCCGCAGCTTGACCGGGGCCTCGCCGGTCAAATTTCCGAGGATGTCGCCACTGCAGCCATCGACCACGTGTTGATTGGTGACCACGTGTCCGCTGCTGCTGACGACGAAGCCCGTACCGGTTTTGTTGACAGATCTGGTGGCCTTTGGCGGCGCGGAATTTGGTTGCGCCGGCCCGACCGCCGCCACCTGCTTCGGAGCAATCGCGAACTCGCCGGCGCTCGCGATCCCGTTCTTTTTGACGCTGGCGACGCAATTGGCCAGCGCGGGCAACAATTGCGCCGTCTGATCAAGCTTGAACTGGAAAAGCTGCCCTTGCGTAAAGGCCGTCATCGTCTTGGCCTTGCGGAATTGCGTTATCAGTGCCGAATTGATCGGCATGGGCACGCGGACCAATTTCTCGCCAATCGGGACGCCGTGAACATTGAATGGCGTCTGGCCATCAAACGTAAGGACAATCGGGAATGCCTGCCCGGTCGTCAGCGTCCAATTTTCGTGGGCGAACCCCAGGCCCCATCCTCCCTTGTCGTCTATCGTGACGAGAAAGTGGATGCCGCTCCCGTAAGTAGCGCCCGCTGCGCAATGCGTGAAAGCGCCGCTCTGGTCGTGGGTATAGGCCCCGCCCTTCCAGTTGCCGACATTGATCGAGCCGTAAGGGCCACGGGCATCCGAGGTTGAAAGCGTCGCAATCAGGCAAGACGCTGCAACAATTGCTTTGATTGCAAATTTCATTTCGATCCACTCAAATGAGCGTCCATCATAAGAGGCGTTGAAATCAAACCGCAAGCGCTGCGCGAATCTTCAGCGCCGCGTCACCGCGACCGGCGAAGTGCAGCCCAAAACCCCACAAGTTCTTATTTTGTTCTTTCAACTCCCGCGTGTCAATCCGGAAATTGAACTGCGAGGCCTGGCGCCCTACTTCGCTTCGCTCGCCTTGATGCCAGAGCTTTCAACGAGCTTTGCCACCCGTGGCAGGTCGGCGACGAACAGGCGCGCATGCGCCTCGGGCGTCAACTCGTTCTCAGGGAATGGCAGGGTGCCAAGCTGCGTCAGCTTCTCCAGCAGGACCGGGTCAGACAGCGCCTTGCGGAGCGCCGAATTCAGCGCGCCAACGGTTTCCTTGGGCGTGCCCTTGGCCACGTAGAGGCCATGCCACATCGTGTAGCTGACCTCGGGCATGCCGAGCTCGGCGGTGGTCGGCACGTCTTTCAACTGTTCAAGACGTTTTGGCGACGTAATGGCGATGCCGTGCAGCGTTCCGGCTTGAATCTGCGGCAGCGCGTTAGTCACCTGATCCCACAGCAGATCGATCTGCCCGGCCAGGAGATCGCCGATCGCCGGCGCCGATCCGCGATAGGCTGCGACGGTCGGTTTGAAGCCGAGCACATTGCCCATCATCACCGCGCACAAATGACTGTTGGTCCCGATACCACCATGCGCGAAGTTCGCCTTGTCGCCCTGCGCCTTGATCCAGGCCACATAATCCTTGGGTCCCGCGCCGGGAATCGACTTGCGGCCGATCAGGACCATCGGCGCGTTGTTGACGAGGCCGACCGCCTCGAATGCGGTTGCCGTGTCGTAGCGCAGATTGATGAACAGGCTGGGCGCCGCCAGCAGCGCGACGTGATTGATCAGGATGGTGGAGCCGTCAGGTGCCGATCGGGCAACACGGTCGTTGGCCAGCGTGCTGCCGCCTCCGACCACGTTCTCGATGATGACGGTCTGGCCGAGCGTTTGCGACATCCGCTCGCCGATGAGACGCGCGATGGTATCGGTGCCGCCGCCGGCCGCATAAGGCACCACCAGCGTGATCGTCTTGGAGGGCGATTGCGCTTGGGCCTGCGTTGCAAGCGCGCCAAGCAAGAGGCCAGTGCCGATAAGCGCGCTTCTAAAAAGCCGATTGATCACGACGGCGTCCTCCCATGGTTTTCTTTGTTGTCATGCCGCATGTTTGCGGTCGTGCACGCGTCCGCGAAATCGCACTGCAGCAAAGCGAGCGGTATCGCATGGCGTCAGATCATGCTGATTGTACGCATGCAAATCAAATACAATGCGACACGGGAATTCCTAGTGTGCCGGGCTCAATGTCGGGCGCTGATAGCGGAGCCATATGACAGCGGCGGCGGCGGCCAGCATCAGGAGCACCGAAAACCAGTTGAGCGGATGCCAGCCCCAGCGATCCTGCAGAAACCCCGCCATGAAGCTCGACGTCGCGGTGGTGCTGAAAACCAGGAGATCATTGAGCGCCTGGGTCTTGCCGCGCTCGTTCGGGCGGTAGCATGTCGTCACCAGCGTGGTGGCGCCGACGAACAGGAAATTCCAGCCGACGCCGTTGACGGTGAGTGCGATCCGGAAATTCCATTCGGTCAGCCCGGCGAGCGCGGCGGCAACGCCGGCCAGCATCAGCCCGACGCCCCAGGCCATGACGGTCGTGGCGCCGAACCGGTTGATCAGATTGCCGGTGAAGAACGACGGCACGAACATGCCAAGCACATGCATGAAGATGACCCAGTGGGCTTCCGCATGCGGAAACCCGCAGCCGACGATGGCCAGCGGCGAAGCGCTCATGATGAAGGACATCGTGCCGAACGCCAGCATGCCGGCGATGACTGAGGCGATGAAGCGCGGCTGGCTGGCAATCACCCACAGCGGACACGGAGGCGCTGCGGCCTCGGCTGTACCCGAGGCAGCAGTCGAAGCAGCGACGGAGGGGAAGGTGATGAAGGACATCACCGCAAAGACGATCACGTGCAGGCAGAGGATGGCGGCATACGTCGCCAGATACAGCGGCATCACCAGATCATGCGTCACGCGCACGAGGCTGGGGCCGATCACGGCAGCGGCGACGCCGCCGGCCGTGACCCACGAAATCGCCTTGGCGCGGTAATGGATCGGCACCAATTCCGCCGCGGCAAACCGGTACATCTGCAGGCAGGCTACCGCGTAGCCGAGGATGAGGCCGCCGGCGCACATGACCATGAAGTTGGCGGTGTATAGTCCGGTGCACATGATGATGGCGCCGGCCATGCCGAACAGCGAGCCGACGCGAAAGCCGATGCTGCGGCCGACCCGCTGCATCAAGAGCGCCGCCGGGAATACCCAGACCATGACGCCGAGGTGCTGCATCGTGACCGGCAGGTTGGCGAACTCTGGATGGTGATAGAAGGTGATGACGGACAATCCCGTCGCCGCAAACATCATGGTGTTGCAGGACTGGCCGACCGCCTGGCAACAAGCCAGCAGCAGGAGATTGCGACGCGCGCGCCGGTCGAGGTCCTGCGCCAAGTCTTGTTTAGCCAAGCCTTGTTTAGCCAAGTCTTGAACTAGGTCAGCTTCCGGCTTGAGCCCTGATTGGGGGTTCAGCGCATCCATTGTTCTTGCCCAACTGGCCCTCGGGAGCCGCCACGCGTCGCCGAGCGCGGGAGGCTGCACGGTCACCTTCTCTAGGAAAAACCGCTCCCGCTCAAGGCCCGGATGGAAGATTTTGCTGCCCGAAGCCGCATGGGAGGCATGAAAATCCCTTTGGCGTTGATGGTCCGACGAAATCGCGTAAGCTCCGTGGCAGGGGAAACGAATGTCCGATGATCTGAAATTCACGGTCCAACGCCCGCCCGCCTATGGCGAATTGACCGACGTGCTGCCCGGATTGTTCTGGGTGCGGCTGCCGATGCCGACGATTCCCAATCACGTCAATTGCTGGCTGCTCGACAACGGCCCTGGATGGACGCTGGTCGATTGCGGGCTGAACACCGACGACACGTTTGAGATCTGGGACAAGCTCTGGCGCGGGCTATTGCGCGCCCGTCCGTTGCAGAACCTCACCTTCACGCATGCCCATCTCGATCATTTCGGCCTCGCCGGATATCTGGTGAAGGAAATGAAATGCACGGTGCGCATGCCGCTCGCCGAATGGCTCAGCGGCTGGAAGATGTGGCATGAGCGCGAAGACGGTCCGGACGAACATTTTGCCGCCTTCATGAAGCGGAACGGCGCCTCCGACGAGGACGCCGCCGGGATCATCCAAGCGCAGCGCCCATCGAAATATCTTGGCCTGCGGCCGCCGCGCGAATTCATTCGCATCCGGGACGGCGATGTGATCGCCATGGGGCAGCGCGAGTGGCTGACGATCACGGCGGGCGGCCATTCGTCCGAACATGCGATGTTCCATTGCGAGAGCGACAAGCTCCTGATCGCCGGCGACCAGATCCTATCGCACATGGCACCGTCGGTGATCGTGCCGTCGGCGCAGCCGGAAGCCAACCCGATGAAGGAGTATCTGGAGGCGCTGACGCGGCTCGAGGCGCTATCGCCGGATACCCTGGTGCTGCCGTCGCATGGCCTGCCGTTTCGCGGGCTGCATGCCCGGCTCGCCCAGCTGCGCGAGCATCATCAGGCGCGGCTCGACGACGTGGCATCCGTCGTCACGGGCAAGACGAATGCGTTTGCGATTGCGCAGGAAGTGTTTCCGCGGGTGCTGTACGCCAATCCGCGCCAGGCTTTTGGCGAGTCGCTTGCGCATCTGAACATGCTGGCTTCGATTGGCAGATTGACGCGCGATGTCGATGCTAATGGTGCGATCAGCTTCGCACCGGCGTAACACAACGTGCCATCAGCAACCGAACCCGATCCTCCCAAAGCATTTGCCGGCCTGCTTCACTCGAAAGGGTGGCAGATCGTCATGATCGGGCTGGGCACGGCGACGGCGCAGCTCGATACGTCAGTCAATATTGCATTCCCTGCCATCACCCGCGGCTTCGAACTCGCGATCGGCGACATCCAATGGGTGGTGATCTGCTACGTTTTGACCTACGCCAGCCTGCTGTTGGCGCTCGGGCGCATCGGCGACACCATCGGTCACGCGGCCGTCTACCGGGCTGGCCTCATCTGCAGCGCGGTGGCGTTGCTGCTGGTCAGCTGTGCGCCCAGCTACGGCGCGATGCTGGTGTTTCGCTGCCTGCAGGGGATCGGCGCGGCACTGGTGATGAGCTGCGGCGTGGCGCTGGTGACGTCGCTCTACGGCGAGGAGCGACGCAGCCGGGCGCTCGGCATCTATACCATGATGATGGCATTGGGCTGGATGCTCGGTCCCCTGCTCGGCGGCGCTTTGACGGCGATCTGGGATTGGCCGGCGGTGTTCTGGTTCCGAATTCCCATCGCGATCGCGGCGCTGCTGCTGTTGCGCGGCCTGCCCATAGCGCCGCCGCGCCTGACAAGCGAACGCTTTGACATTCTGAGCGGCATCGCGCTGGCGCTGGGCCTGGCGACCATGCTGATGGCGATCAACCGCGTCAGAGAGTTCTCCGCCGTCTGGCTCGGATTGCTATCCGTCGTGGCGTTTGCAGGCTTTGCCTTCCGCCAGTCCCGCGCGGAGCGTCCGATCATCGCAATGGACGTTCTCAAACTGCCGGGATTTGCGCTACTCAACCTTGTCAGCGTGCTGGCCAATCTCGCGGCCTTTTCGGTTTGGCTGCTGGTGCCGTATTATCTGGCGCGAATGCCCGGCTACACGCTGACAGAGGGCGGCGCCATCCTGGCCGCGGGAGCGGCCGGCGCTGCACTGGCAGCGCCGATCGGCGGTCGCCTCACCGGGCGGCTATTCTCATCGGAGCGGCTGGCCATCGCAGGTGCCGCCATCATTGGCGCCGGGCTTCTGCTGCTGGGCGCATGGACGGCGCAGACCCCAACTGCGCTGCACGTTGCAGGACTGATCGTGCAGGGTATCGGCCTCGGTCTGTTCCAGCTCGCCTATTCGGACATCGTGACTGCAACACTTCCGCTGACGGAGCGCGGCGTCGCGGGCAGCCTTGCGCTCCTCACACGAACACTGGGCACCGTGACCGCGGCGTCGGTTTTCTTTCTGGTGTTCGAAATCCTGCAAGCGACGCATGGCTTCTTTGAAGCCTTCCAGCAGACGTTTCAGCTGGCAGCGGTACTGGCATTTGTCGCAGCGGGGCTGTTGATGCTTGCACCGCGCAAGATCGGCAAGGCGTAGACACGCTCAATCCGGCGACACCAGCAGCCACGCCAAATAGCCGTAATAGCCGGTCGCGCCCAGCGCGATTGCGAGCGCAAGGCCGGCGATGATGTCGGTCGTGGCAGACTTCGACGCCTTCATCCGCCAACAAGACGAATGCTCGGGCGTTGGTTCCTCGGCTTTCCAATTCATCGCGGAAGTTCGAACCAGCCCGCCGTCGCTGCTCCGCAGCTATGGCGCGGCACCCACCTTCGCTTGCGCTCATCGCGGGCATGCCGCGCCGAAGCCAAGGCGGGTGGCGGGTGGCAAATGGCTGAGGGAGAGGAACTGGGATCGAACCTTCTCCGCAATCAAGTATTCGAGGTAGTCCTCTACCCGTGCCGGCACGTTAGGAGAGGGAGCCAGACCGGGACAATGGCAGCTTCAAAAGGAACTACGGGACGTTCATCGGAACCTATCTGTATTTGCGATCCATCAGTGCTGCGCGTGGATGGTCTTTCTTTTGGACTGGGTTGTTTTCATTCGCTTGTTCCGTTGCGCTGGCTTGGCTGGCGAGGCACGGCTTATCCTGGCTACACGCCGGATGAGCGACTTCACCAGTGCGTCGATCAAGCTCGACACCCATATCAGCTTCGGGAGGGTCCCTCCAATCCTGAACCTTCAATTCAAGATTGATTCGTACTTAGGTCGAGCTGGTTTAATGACATTAACGACGCGTGAGTGACGACTCCGTAGCTTTCCCAGAATGTGAAACAGCTCACACGACAATCTCGGCTTCGCGTTACGTTTTCAGTTGGGGCGCACGAGGAGGGAGGTCATGGAGAACACACCAGCCCAGCGTCCGATATGCCGACTGTTCGGTCAACTGGAAGTCTGGGGTCGCCACGGGACCCGCGTTGAGTTTCTCAGCGAACGCTCAAAGCATCTCTTTGCCGTGCTTGCCCTGCAGAAAGGGGCGCCTGTCAGTCGTGACGTCCTCGTCGCGCGTCTTTGGAGCGATGGACCAGCCGAGCGTCTTCGCCGCAACCTCAGTACCGAAGTATGGCGCCTTCGTTGCGCGCTTGCGAACGCCGGCGAGAATGCCTCTCAGTGGATCAACGCCCGGCCGGAATCGCTGTCCTTGTCCACAAACGAGCAAGTATGGATCGACATTGAAGCGTTTGATCAGTGCATCAAGACGCCTTCACCGCAGTCGATCCCCTCAAACCCGCTTGCGACATCGGAAACCATCGAGCAACTCTATCGCGGCGACCTTCTTCCCGAACTCAACTACGACTGGTGCCTGGCAGAAAGGGAGGCCTATCGCGGCCGCTTCCTCGCCTGCCTCGAGACCCTGCTGATTGCGGCAAAGCACAGGTCCGATTGGGGAGAAGCCATCCGCATTTCGCGCCGAATCCTGGCCGAGGATTCCTTCCTCGAGCACATCCACCGCGAGATCATGCATTGCTACGACATGATGGGCGATCGGGTAGCCGCGCTACGGCACTATGAGAAGCTTCAGCTGGCATTTCGGCACGAGCTCGGAGTCTCGCCAACCCGTGAAACCACAGCGCTATTCCGTCGTCTACGCGACGATGGGGCACAGCAACCGGATACGATCGCGCCGGAGTCCAACGTCGACCGGGACTTTGAGCGCCGGCTCAAACTCATTCAGAAGCACCTCCACCAACTCAGCCAGGAAGTTCGGGCTTTCGCCTCGATAATGCAGACTGCTCCTCGCCTGAGGCAACTGCACAAAACTATCGAGATACCGCCGGGCATCGACCTGGCAAAAAAAATTTCTTCCGCATCCTAGTTTGTGAGACCCGACCACTCCGGTTGTGACCGGCGCGAGACACCCGCGCTCGATAATCGCCCGGTGTCATGGAGTGCGGATGCGAACGAGCCGCAAACCTTAGCCGGTCGCAGTGTCCGAATCCGAACCACCAATTGCGAGGAATGATCATGCCAAATTACAAAGCATACATCGCTGCCATCGACCATTATCCAAACCCCGCAAACAACCTCCCGAGTTGTATCAACGACGCGAAAGCGTTCCACCAGAAGATCACCGACGTCTACAAATTTGCAGACGTTCGATTCGACTACGACGAAAAAGCAACCCTGCAAAACGTCGAGGCCGGACTGTCCTGGCTGTTCAACGGAGCGAGCCCGGATGATCGGCTCGTGTTCTTTTTCTCCGGCCACGGCTTCCAGGTCGCCCGGGACCAGGATCTGGAAGAGGTGCTGTGTCTATACGACCAGTTCCTGTTCGACAACGTGCTCAGTCAAAAGTCCCAGGCGGTCCCCCCTGGCGTCTTTACGCTGATATCGGACAGCTGCCACTCAGGCGGCATGTACAAGGTCATGATGACCGACGGTCACATGGACGTCGCCCAGACCAAGGTACTCAAGGTCCCGCCGATCGTCGAGAGCGACAAGGTATTCCTTGATCCGAAGAAGGTCTCTCAACTGCGCTACCGGCCCTTCGGCGCGTGGCCTGGTGCGGCATCAAGGATTGGCAATCGCTTCGGGATGACGGTCGGAAAGGAATTCGACGAAGCCGGCCAATTGCAGATGAATGGGATGCTGTTCTCCGCCTGCCTCGCAGACGAGACCGCATCTGCTTCGACGCCGAAGACCGGCGGCAAGTCGGCCTTCACCTACGCCCTACTTGAGCAACTCACTGTCCTCGGTCCCAACGTCTCGAACCGGCGGCTCGTCGAAGGCACGACCAAGATGCTGCGGGACCTTGGCTTCCGGCAGACACCGGTCCTCACCGAGCCCGCCAATCCCGCTGGTCTGGCCGCCGCGTCATTTCTGCTCTTCCAGGGCCAGGCCGCGCTCCCTCCTTCTTCCCCCGACTGGATGACGAGGATCATCCAGGATGTACTCAGCAACCAGAGAAAGGATCCCACCATGATGCAAGACAAATCTTACGGCCAGCCTGCTGCAGGCGGCGACGAAAAATTCTGGGGTGTGCTCGCGAGCCTCGCTTCGGTGGCTGTGCCGGCCATCGTCGATGCGCTGCGAAAGGGTGATTTTCAACCGCAAAAGGACTTCACGGCTATTCCAGGCGGCGAGGAGAAGTTCTGGCGCACCTTGCTCAACGTCGTCTCGACCGCTGTGCCGGCGGTAGTGCAGGCCTTGCGCAAGGGGGGCTATGAACCACAGAAGGATTTCTCGGGTGGTCAGGAGAAGTTCCTTGGGTCCATCCTCGGCATAGCCACTAGCTGCATACCAACGCTGTTCCGCACAATCGCGGCGCAGGGAATTCAGCCGCAAAAGGATTTTGGCGGTCAAGAGAAGTTCTGGGGCGCTATTGCGAGCGCGATCTCGGCGACACTGCCCGTCGTTATCAACGCGCTCAGCAAGCAGGGCACCCCCGTTAAGGGATTCGAGGATGTGCCCCCCGGCGATCAGAAGTTCTTCGGCGCCATCGCCAGCGTTATCGGCACACTCGGGCCGATCGTCATTCAGGCGCTGAGCAAGAGCGGTGTCGATCCTCAGAAGGATTTCCAGCAGGCCGGGCAAGAAAAGTTCCTCGGCGCCCTTATGAGCGTCATCGGTACGGTGGCGCCGGTCGTCATCCAGGCCCTGACAAAAAGCGGCGCTGAGCCGCAGAAGGACTTCGGTGGCGAAGAGAAGTTCTGGGGAGCATTCGCGAACATCGTTCAGGCCGCGCTCCCGGCCGTCATCGGCGCGCTGCGCAAGGGTGATTTCCAGGAGGACAAGGACTTCGCTCCAACAGTATCGGGAGCGGGCGCCGGCGATGAAAAGTTCTGGGGTGCGATCGCGCGCGTCGTGGCCTCTGCAATCCCGACGATCGTCGGTGAACTGACCAAGAGCGGTACTGGACTAAGCACGATCTCACCGGCATTGGCTCCGAGCCTGGCCCCGAGCGGTTTGGCGATGCCGCACGACCTGGTCGCAAACGTCGTCTCCTCGACGTTGCCCCAGCTGCAGCGGACACACTAGCCTGCGAGAACCCGTGCCTCCTGGCCCCCACTAGGAGGCACGGCCCACTGATAACGACGGCACGCGGGTTGCAGCCACTCTAGGCGCCCGCAGATTGTTTGGAGACGGTCATGGGCGATTTCGTTGACTTTGCGGGTGTTGCCGAGCGACGCGGCGACACCATTCGACTCATAGCTCAAGGCAACAATGGGACTCTGGAATTCGCGGCACTTGACGTGAAGCTCGAGAACAATCGGGTTGCAGTGCGCCAGGGCGCCGTGGCCATCGCGGTCGAGGAACCCGGCGACAGTAAGGTCGATGACCGTCCGCCCGTCGACACGCTTCGCGACAACTGTCCAAGTGGCATTACATGTTGCATTGGATCCGTTCACATTTGTTGCGATGATTTCCGGGTAATCGGTACTTGTACAGGCGCCTGGGGCTGCGCTCGTGCGCGATTTATTCCCTGATCGCGCCAGCGCGGTTTAGGGCCGCTGGCGAATTCATAAACCAACAGCGCTGGTCAGCTTTGGTTTACCAGTCCCGTTAAGCCTTCACGGCCGAACCCCATGACATGGTGGCTCGCAGTTCGAGGGCAAACCTCGACAGGGAAAGCGTCAGGGTCAGGCCACCAAGCGCGCCTGACCCGCCATTTTTCGGGGAATGCAATGCGAGCGAAGACGCCACCGAAGTCAAAGCGCAACGCGAACAAGATCAGCCAAACGTCGGCCCGTGTCTCACCCATGATATTGATGGCCACGCGAAACCTGATCAACATGGTCGCGGTCGGTGCGACTTCGGGTGCAGTTCTGCTCACCCTCCTGGCGGCCAAGCATTTTTGAGACGACGCAGGTTCGCGATATTAGGTGTTATGGAAGAATTCGGCCAATGGCCCATCGCGCACCACCAAACCCCCATGCGTAACCGGGCCGGCCGTGTCCAACTGGCGCGGAGAACATGCGGCGTCGGCCAAGCTGGCGGAGAGAGTGTCAGTCAATCCCTATTGAAGGATAAAGTCTTTTCGACCTTCCTAAACCAAAACCCACAGTTTGAGCTAACGGAAAAAAGGGGATTTTGCGCTCGACAAAAGCCTGTCCCGCCCAATGGCCCGTCATCGACAACAGTGCCATCAAGCGACTAGCTAGCGAAAGGATTGCAGTCGCACCGCTCAGCCTGATGGCCATCCAGTTGCGGAATCTGATGGTGGCTCATCCTGGTTCTTGCCAAGGCCTTCAATCTCCGTCGGCAGTCGACGTCATGAATGAGCCATAGCGCGGTTTCGCAAGGCAGCGTAGCGCGGAGCAAGGAGGCACGGTCTGGCGTGGTTGCCGGGGGCTTGCAACACCTCATTCTTGCGATTGATTAAATGCGTTGTTCCGGGATTGAGATCGCGGGCCGCGGCTCCGGCGTGGCCGGCTACAACGTGCTGGTCGCCGTCGATACCGAGCATCATCTGATTGTGGCGCACGAGGTAACGAACAGCGGCTCAGATCGGGCTCAACTGGCCAATATGGCCAAGCAGGCCAAGGCTGTTCTCCAGACCGAGACGCTCGAGGCCGTTGCCGATCGCGGCTACTTCAGCAGCCTGGAGATCCTCGCGTCTCACGAGGCCGGCATCACGGTAACTCTGCCCAAGCCGCAGACGTCGGGTGCCAAATCAGATGGCCGCTTCGGCAAGCAGGATTTTGTCTATTTGCCAGACGAGGACGCCTATCGCTGTCCAGCCGGGGAGCAACTGCCGTATCGCTTTACGAGCGAGGAAGACGGCAAGCGGCTACGACGCTACTGGACCACAGCCTGTCAAGATTGTTCCCTTAAATCGCAGTGCACGACAGGGCCAGAGCGGCGGATTACGCGATGGGAGCATGAGCATCTGCTCGAAGCTGTGCAGCAGCGCCTTGATGCAAACCCACAAGCCATGCGCCTGCGTCGCGAGACGGTCGAGCATCCGGCACGATGACGGCCCGCATGGGAGCGACACACTTCCTCACCAAAACGCTTCCAAAAGTAGCCACCGAGATGGCGCTCTCGGTCCTGGCCTATAATCTGACACGGGTCATGAACATCGTCGGGACCAAGCCGCTGATGGCTGCGATCGTGGCCTGAGACCGAACGGGCACTGGCTTCTCACCAACTTCCGTGGGAAGGGCGTTTTTACACGGCCAAGACCCAAAGCGGACATGTGAACTACTGTGCAGGCTTGAGTCGCCCATCTATTTCGCTACGGAGCGCAGTAAAGTCGATTGGTTTAGTAAATAAGGTCTCTGCACCTCCTTCCAAGGCTCTTCGTCTGGTGTCGCCATCGCCGTAGGCGGTGATGAGGATCACCGGGACATCCGGTCGTGACGCTTTCACTTTTGGCAGGAGTTCAAGCCCGCTCATACCGGGCATATTGACGTCGGACAAAATCAGGATCAAAGGCACCGCATTGGCGTCACTGATTTTTTGAAGGGCGCTATCTCCCGACTTAGCGAATTCCATTGTGAAGCGGCCGACACGGATGTCGCGCCTGAATTGCTGGCGAAACAGGTCTTCGACGTCGGGTTCATCATCGACCACGAGTATAAGGGGATTCACGTATGAGCCTCAGCTTTGCCCGCGGGGGGCGGAGCGTGGAAGGACAACCCTGAATTCAGTGAATTTGCCGAGCTGAGTGTCAAACTTAATCGATCCGGCGTGTTGCTTGACAACGATGTCGAAGCTCAGCGAAAGCCCGAGACCGGTGCCTTCGCCCGGCGGTTTGGTAGTGAAGAACGGGTCGAACATCTTCTCCCTCACCTCGGGCGGAATGCCCGCGCCGTTGTCGCGAATTCGAATTTCGACGCGGTCACCCAGGTTTCTGGTCGCGGCCGTAAGCGCAGGCTCATAACCATCGAGGCCATCTTCGGCCTTGCGTTTCATTGCCGCATAGAAACCGTTCGATATCAGGTTGAGCAGCACGCGCGTGATCTCCTGCGGCAGCAGTTCGGCTTCGCCAGCGGCGGGATCGAAATCCTGCTCCAGCCTGATCTCCAGCTTCTCGGCGCGGGCGCCGTGGTAGGCGAGGTTGAGGCTCTCGCCAACCAGCGTATTGATGTCAACAGCGCGCCGCTCACCCGAGCCATCGCGCGAGTGCATAAGCATGTTCTTGACGATCGAATCGGCGCGCTTGCCGTGCTGCACTACTTTTTCGAGATTGCCCTTCAGCAGCTTTGCGATTTCGTCAGTTTCTTGCCGCATCAGGTCGCTCAATGGCGCGGGCTTGAGGACATCGCCTAGTTCGTCGACCAGCTCCGCCGACAGTGCGGAGAAATTATTGATGAAATTAAGCGGGTTCTTGATTTCGTGGGCGATGCCGGCGGTGAGCTGGCCTAGCGAGGCAAGCTTTTCGGTTTGGATTAGCCGATCCTGCGCGGCGCGCAATTCCTCCAGCGAGCGCGAGACCTCCCGCGTGCGTTCGCGAACTTTCTCTTCGAGAGACTGCCGCTCCCATTCGAGCGCTTGGTAGAAGCTCGCGTTGTTAATCGCGGTAGAGGTCTGGCTTACCAGGTTTGCTAGCCCGAGTAGGGCCTCGCCTTCCTGGACAACCCGGCGCTGATAAGGCGCTCGCCCCGCTGTATTTCCCGCGACTAGCAAGCGAATTGGGTTCTTCGGTTCCCCGCCGAACGGCAAGACGACGTACTCGTCCATACCGATGAGACGTCGCAGCGAGGTCAGCTCGCTGCGGCGGCAATCGGGCAAACACAGTACCCGCTCAACGCCTGCATAAAGTGGTGCGAGCGCCAACGAGGCGGTGGGGAGTGCCAGCCTAGCAATGCTGGTATTCTCGGCATCGTCATAGTATCCATCCATCGTCTCGATGGAGAAGACGTTCGAGCCGGATTGCTTCAGAAGAAAGAGGCAGCGCTCGAAATTGAGTTCATATAAAACGAATTCGACGGCAAGCTGCAGGATCGTAGTGAGGTCGACGGTTGTGTTGAATTTCTTACCAAGCTCGTAGAGCTGGCGATACGCGCTCATCTGGCCGTCGAGATGCTCCTGGACTTCGTAGAGCTGACTCTCGGTTGTCACCAGGCGCTTGACCTCATCCGAAAGGCGCTGGTTTTCGACGCGAAGCCGATCAATCTCGCTCATGCTACCGGTCTTTCCAAAGGACGCGGGAGTATAGCGTAGCGTGCTGGACATTGGCTAACTCAGTATACTGCTAATACTACGGCGGTGTAGTTGTGGAAATAGTCGTGCCCTCCTATCGGACCAATCTCTCCATAGGTGTAGAGACCTATCCATGGCACGGTGGGCCCAATTTTTTGCTGAAGCTTTTCCAGTATTTGGCTTTTTTGCTGGTCGCGGAACACGGCTTTCCCGCGGCCTATGCAGTCGAACTGAAACACCATTTTCGCCGCGCTATTACCTAATGTTGACTTGATTTCTTCGCCAATGCGTTCGACGCCGGCCGATATCTTTTCGTGGTCGCGCCGGCTCATCCAAATGCTCGTGCCCTCTTCAACTTCGGTCGGAATTGTGATTGACCCCGCCTTGTCATCTTTTGTCGGCATGAAGCGGATCAAATAGTCGTCGTAGCCCTTGATCTGTTCGGGCGCTTTGAATGCCATGCAGAGACTGAGGACCGCCTTGCTCCAATTGTCGATCTCATCACCGACGAGATATTCTTTGAGCACATCGAGGACCGGCATGCCGTCGATCTCGTAAATAACGTTGCCGGAGCAGCGGGTCACTTTCCGTTCGCCGCCGATGGGGAGGCAGCCGTGGTTAACCGCCCAGGCAAGCCGGGCTGATCCCGACAGCAGAACGCAGGCAACACCATCTGATGTGATTTGATCGTCGCAGTATTGATAAGTTTGTTTAAACTCCATGTTATCGGCCGACGTACCCCCAAACAAAGGCAGGTGACGATCAAGCTGCAATTCACTCTTGAGGCCTGCAGCGAACCGGTCAAAATTCAGGGTTAACCCGTCGCCAAGCATAATCAGCCCAAGCGTGTCAGGCTGCACCTCGCAAGCTAAGTTCTGGGCAATGGTCCTTCCCGCGGCTTCCGAATCGGCCTTGAGGCCAGAGGCGATGGCGTTCTTGAAAGTCAATTCGTCGGAGCTAATGGTCATCACGGCTACCGAGAAGTTCGACTCGTCGGCTTCGACACCTGCGATGACTCCCCCGCCAGACCCGCCGGCGAGCGGAGCACCACCGGTGGCTATGCGGACGGCGTCTAAGAGTGCGCGCTGTTCATATCCGACGGAAGCAAACATAAAGACAAAGTCGGGCCGGTCGATCCCGGCCGCCGCCAATGCTCTCTCGGCGGCCTCGCGCCCGGCTACCTTCGGATTTCGATGATGGCTCATCCCAACACCGGCATTCGTACCCATCGGCGCGACCTTTCATTGATGAAGACATCGCTTGCCTCCGGTTCCCTACATCTCTAGGAGGCGGGGGAGGGCGCTAGCGAGCGCCCGCCATAATCACTAAAGGTCTACTTAGCCATCGCCGTCCTGGCAGCCTCGATTTTCGCTTTTACGGCATCAACCGGCCGCATTCAAAAACTGGGGGTGCCTTAAGGCGTGATCCGCCTGCGCATTTCTATTGAGCGGCCATGGCCTCGATCTTCTTGATCGCTTCCGCGCAACCGCTTGACGCCGTAGACTTGTTTTCAAGCAAGCAAGTCGCGATCCGTCCTTGGCCAGGCACAATCTTTCCACACACACCGGCTATCTCGGCCTTGCAAGCGATCACTCCATCCTTGAGGACGTCAGCTGTAATTTGCACGCTCGCTGCGGCGTCCCCCAGCTCGAACGCGCATTTGGGACTTATCTTGTCCTCATGAGCTTGCATGCAGTAGATCATTCGACCCTCGCCGGGCGTCACGGTGCGGCAATATTTCTTGATGTCTTTTGCGCACGCGCTCTCGAGTTTCGAGACCTTCGCAGTCAGTTTCTCCAGAATCGCTTTTCCGACACTGGACTGCGCCGAAACGGAACTGATTGACACTATGGCCAACAAGGGCAACCAGACCGTTGCCAGCAAACGCGTTGTGAACTTCATCGAACATCCTCTGATGATTGGCTCCGAACCGAGCAGCTTGGTCGACACCGGCTGGCCGGTGTTCTTCGCACTGAACCTCACTGGGCCAGGGCAAGCGTGAGACTGGAAACTCCAACAGACAGGTTGATCCCAACCGAGCCTTCAACGGAAAGCGGTTGCAACGCGATCGAACGGTTGGATCCTCCGAACAAGAGGTTGGCACCAACGCCGACGCCGAGGCCCACGGAGCCGCTCGCGCCTACATAGGTGCCGGCCAGTTTTCCACGCATTGGGCCCGCCGTCGGCGCCAACACGCCCCATGCCAGGACACCTCCTGCGGTGATGCCGACATCGAGACCAATCGTGCCCATAACCCCGACATATGCCTCCGGCGGGTATGGACCGTTGGGAGCGAAGCGGCAGGCCATCCGCTGCCGGGATCCGAAGATCAGGCCGATCGAAGGCGCCATCTGGCAGGTGAGTGTACCGGCACTGGTCGTCGGTGGGGTCTGGGCTTGTGCCGGAGAAACGACCGCAGCGAACGCAACAAGCACCAGCGCAGTGAAGGACTTTAACATGACTGAACTTCCCGCTTTCTGAAATAATTCGCCGGCTACGATCTACGATCATTAGAATTTGTAGCCCACTCGTGCAGTGACCTGATTGTTGCTCAGTTCCTGTTTGAATCCGACGAGACCGAGACCCAGGATCGGTATCGGATATACGAAGGACTTGGCTTGGTATTGGGAGTACCGGTATTCTAGCCCTGTAAACCAGTTGTTTGTGAACGCGTAGTCGAGACCCGCTCCAGCGGTCCAACCCACGCGCGTGTCCTCCCCACCGATTGAAATTCCGGTAAAGGGAATCGAGGTCTCGTTGGAAACAAACGCGGCGCCACCCGTGACATAGAGTAATGCCCGATCGGCAGCGTAACCGAGTCGCCCGCGGATCGACCCACCCCATTTGCTGTGCGCGGTAAGGAAATCTCCGGTGATGGCGGTGTAGCGTATCTCTCCAACCGTCCAGCCTTGGAAATCGGCTTCAATGCCGACCACCAGCTGGCCCATCTGGTAGTTATAACCACCCAGAATTCCGTAGGTGAGGCCATTCTTGTCCGAGCCGGACGTGACAAGGAAAGGCGCTCCTAGCAAAAGCGCTCCGGTGCTGTACTCGGGATTGGTCTGTATCCACCCGAGCTCACCCCCAAGATAAAAGCCGCTCCACGAGAACGCAGGTACATATGCGATCGGCGCAACGGGCTCCATCCGAGCGGGAAGGTCGGCACCCATCGCGGACAGACTGAAGCTGCAGCCGGTTACGGTAAATAGAAGGACGCGTACAAAACGATCCTTGATGCCTCGCAATCTGGACGAGCGGCAATTCGGTTTCATGCAGAACCTGAAGCGATCACGAAGGCGCCAATGCTCTTTCATTTGAACCCACCCATAAATCTCTCTTGCTTGAGCATTACATCCATCGCTTCGATGACGCGAACTTGCGGATTTGCTTTGCAGTACACAATCACTTCATGCTCGAGCTCTTTCGACCGGGCAATATTGAAGTAGTGCTTCTTTGCGAGACCGTTGTACCAGCCACTGTACCAGGTTGTGAGCCTGTCAGCGTCTCCCTGCCAGGTTCCTGCAAGCGCGGCGCACGTCAGTGCCTGCACGTCAATGTACCCCTTGGCATCCGCGTATGCAGTAAGGTCTGTTTGGGCGTGTACATGCGAACTAACTGCCGCGAATATCGTCGTCACAATAACCAGCGTTGTCCGCATCTCGTCACTCCTGCAAACTTCACGCATGTGAAGGTTCGGTCTTGAGGATTGTGGCAGGATCGTCAGTCCGCGCTATGCGCTTTCGGCAGGTAGTTGTATTTACATGGGACCGGCCCAAAGCTTTGAGCACGGCTGCATCATCATCAACTACGTCAATCCACGGTGATATACCGCTAATTATGGTGGCGGTGCGGGGCGCTCGCCGAGTTGACTATTGGGTAACAAACCTCGATTTTCTCTTCGAGATTTGAACGATCTCTACGTTGCGCACGAGATCCGGTGCGCACGTGCAGGCTCTACCGGCACGAGCGACAGGCGCGGTCTGACGTTTCTACTTCGTGATCCTGTGCCGGATCGGCGCAACGGTGCTTTCAGGCGCGGCAGGCGAGATCGCGAACGTCAGCCAGGTATTCCAGCCCGATGGCCGGTTTGCCGCCGCTAACTCGACATAGCCTTTCAGGTTCAGGTATCCCTGCATATGTCCGATTGAGAAAATGTATCCAATCTGTGGACCAATACCGGTCACCCGCGACCTAAAGCCTCCAAGGATCGGCGCCCCGCCGATGTCATCGGTGATCTGCTGATAAGTATATTCGACAAGGCCCACGAAGACCTGTTTCGAGAGAAACGTCGACATCCCCCAATCGAAATGGAAATCGACGCCGCTCTGAACCTGCGTATCCGGATTCTTGAAGTTGTAGGTGAAGCCGGCGACGCCTGAGAATTCATGTCCCGTCGCCGGGTTAAGGTAGGTGTAGCCGGCGCCGGTATCGATGGCACCGTGACCGATCCCAATGTTGGAGAGGCGGCTGGGATTGTAGGCGCCGACGGGAATATCTCCGGTCACGTAAGTCATATAATTATGAACGCCCGCATTCCATTTCAGTGTCACCATTGGATACAGGTCGCCGAACGCTGTGAGCGAGTCTGATGTGCTTCCCATACGGGTGGTCGCAAGCGGACCAAACCCAGTTGTCAGCGTGCCGTCGAGGGTGGTGCTGTTTCGGCCGAATACCCCCGGCCAGCGTTGGCTGAGAAGCGCCCCTAAATCCCAACGTTATCTTCATCAGTGAATCTCCAAGTGGCAAAGAGGATTTGCGTCAAGCCAGGACGTGAACCCATAAATCTGCCGGGCGGAAAGTCCGCTATGTCGCAATAGCGACCAAATTCCGCACCGCGCCGAAATGACGCGATGTGCCATGACCGGACTCGTGCACCGCCGTCAAAAGGCGACTAGGGCCTGCGCACCATTCCCATGCGCGGCGGCTGCACCGGGGCGGCAACTCCGTAGATGACCGTGATGCCCGAACCTCCACCCCATGTCGAAGTGGGGCGAAGCGGGTCGGGCGCGGCCGCACCGTTTAGGTCGTTCCAGTTATTCGCCGCCCAAACGTTGCCCGCGGCGTCGATAGATACGTCAGTCAGCATCTGGATGCTGCCGCCTTTGAAAACGTGGATGGCATCGCCGGTCTTCGTGCCTGCGGGATGACCCTTCGTATTGTCTCCGGCCATCAGCACCACCCCACGGCCCCAGAAATTGCCAATCCAGACGTCGTCGTTGCCGTCGATATTCAAGCCCCACGGCACGCTGACTGCCTTGTTACCGGTGAAGCCGGTCGGAGCAGGTTGGGACCCATCGGGGCGGATCATATTGACCACGCCGGTCACCATCTTGGGGTTGGTTTCGAGGACCTTGAGCATGTGCCCTGCGGCGATTTTGAACTGCTCCATGATCGACGCGCCGTCGGGAATGACGGGCGGGGGAAAGTCGAGCGACATGTTACTCGCAACCCATGCGTTGCCCTTCGAGTCGAGCGCAAGGGCACGAACACCGATACCGGCGCGGAATGACTCCGCCTTCGACGGATCATCGGCAGGAAACCGCACAACGGTGTCCGACTGGGAGTTGCTGACCCAAACCCGGTTTTGGGCATCGATCACGATGTCAAAGGGAGACTTGAGTCCGGCGACTTTTACAATCCTGCCGTCCTTCACCCGTCCGCCGGGAAAGTGCAGCAACTGATTGTCAGACCCGTCGGCAATCCAGACGTCGCCGTTCGCGGCGACACCGATGCCCATCAAGCCAAGGAATTTCTCTTTGAAGGGAAAGTCGCTCTCTTTGCCAACGGGACGACCATTGAAATCCATCACGAGAATCTTGCCATTGAAACTCGTGGTCCAGACCTTGTCCCGCGTTACCGCAGTGCCCCAACCGACTCCATCAATGCCCATCCCGGTGAAGCCCGTGATCGGTGGCGAGAGCGCGGTTCCGTTAGGCGAGAGTTTGACGACACCGCCACCGATGCTTTGATTGACGCCGGACTGCGAACCGGCCATCCAGTTTTGGCCGCTCCAAAGATTGCCCTCGGCATCGAACATGAGGCGACCGGCCGAGTAAACGCCGCCGCCGGCGAAGCAAAGCGAGAGGGCGAAGTCATCGGGGACGTAGGCCAGGTACGGTACGAATGGTGCCTTACGCCGAGAGCCGTCCTTGGGCTGCGGGTAGGCTTCGTCGAACAGCGCGTAGAGGGTCTTTGGATCGGCCCACGGCTGGCGGGCGATGCCAGCCATCACCTCGATGACATTTTTCGGCGTCGTTCCTCCGGGAACGGTTGCAGCCTTGAGGAAGCGGGCGCGCCAATCCTCGTTGGTGGTCGTGGCAAAGGCAGTGATGAGCGATCCGAGCGTATTCAAATTTGCGAGTGTGGTAGTCTGGGTGCTGTTGAGTGGGTCCGACAGTACCTTGCCCCACTGGCCGGTAGCAGGATCAACAAGGTTCGGAACGTTTCCAGCCGCGATCCGCAGTCCTAGCGGATTGCCGGAGATTGCTTCACCCTTGATGAATTGAGCGCCAACGAACGCTGAGGCTACGGTGGTGAGTTCGTTGACGATGACGGTTTTCGGCAATGGGCCTCCAAGCAACACCATCAGGGCGATGGCATTGTTTGCACCTGCGTTTGCCGTGCCTCTCGCCGTGCCGCCTTTGGCCACAAGGTACACCGGAGCCTTGCCGGCTGCGCGGATTGCGTTGAGCGCGAAGCGGCCATCCGCGCCGGTTTGCGTCTGGGCGACTTGTGCGGGGACGTCTGCGCCGGCTGCCCAAAGAGTAACTGTCGCTCTGACGACCGGCTCACCTGCGAGGAGAACCTGACCTTCGAGATTCTGCTGTGCGGACGCAGGCGCTCCTGGGACCATGATGGCGGCGCCGAGCGCGATAATGAGCCAGAATTGTCGAGCGAGCTTCATCGTCGTTCTTCCTGTTTTCTAGCCAGGCGCCCTCGAGCACAGACGTCACGATCTCAAATGCCTTCGAGCGGTCAGGCGCCACATTAACAGTGAAAATATTCAACCAGTCGGGAATGGAGCAGGAATCACTTTCTCCGAGCTATGCACTTTCGGCAGAACGAAAAATTTCGGTGCTACGTCGTCCATTGAGCCCCATGACCGTTTGGGGTCATTCGCGACCGGGTCGAGCCGGCCTCAAGTCCGGCCATGTCCACTATGCCGCCGAAAGCGGAGTAAATTCAGAGAATTAGCGGCTCCGCAACGGCCCTTGCGGCGGGTTGATGGTACGGCCGTGGACGTGATTCAATCTGCGAAACCGGTGTTCGGTTCTCCTCATCTCGTTGCTCCCACAAACGATGTTACTCGCGGAGCATGGGCGAATATTCCGCCGAAACGAGATCGTAAAGACCCGATCTGCTTCAGCCCGTATCTGTTCGTGCGCGAAATCTCGTCGAACGGTTCTGCAACAGGATCATACAATGTCGCGTGTCGCGACCCGATACGACAAACTCTCAGCCAACTATCTGGCGTTCATTAAGCTCGCATCAATCCGCATTTGGCTGCGCGCAAATGAGTCCACACCCTAGTGTCGTCGCGAGGTGCGGCAATGTCGGGTCTCGCCTGCCATGCCCTTTTCGCCGGAAGCCGCCATAGCCATCACCGTCCAGCACCGCTGCGAACGGCTGCTTGTCCTTCCATTCCGGATGCATCGGGGCGAGCGCCTTCACGCGGACGAACACAAAGGCCCGCTGCACGTACATCGGCTGCTCGATCCAAAGCGTGCCGTCATTATCGAAGGTTGCGATGCGCTGCTCGGGCGGAACGAAATTAGGCGCCTTGCGCGGTAACCCGCGCGATGAAGTCGAGGATGGAAGCTTTTGTCGCCCCTTCGTTCCAGGATGGCAACGGATCGCGCCGCACTTGCGCTGCCGCCGAGGTGGAGCGGAGCGAGGCAGAGAGCAACGGACGCATCGCCAGGGACGATAGCAGCAGGCCGCGACGATCGAGAACAGGAATACGAACAATCGGATTCATGATCGGCGCCTTTGCCAGGCGGGCGCACAGGGTCTGGCGCGCCCGCCATGAATCCGTCGAAGCTCGGCGGCTACTTACCCATTGCCGCCCTGGCAGCCTCGATTTTCTCTTTTACGGCACTCAGATTGAAGCTCGCACCCCTTTGCATCGGCGGAAACTCGATCGCCGTCATCGCCAGTTTTTCCACCTGCTGCTGAACAAACACGAAGCGCCAGAATTCGTATTTGAACCAGTCGAAATATTGCTGGGCGCCCTCTTTGGTCCCGCTATTGGGCCAGCCGGTGCGCTCGAAAGGATCGAGGCGAAGGTTGATCAAGTAGGGCACGTCCGGCCTGGTCTTGTCGCCCAGCCAGCCCCCTGGCTGGTCCATGAAACGATACTTGTAGTCGTCGATGCGCACGGCACCCAGTTCGCTTTCGCCAAAGTACCAGACCTCGTGGCGGTTCGACGGCCCCTTGCCGGTGATCATGTCCATCTGGTTATAGCCGTCCAGATGACACTTATAGCTCCTGTCACCGATCTGCTTGCCCTTCTTCAGCTCCTCGACAATGTTCGGGTTACCGGCCGCCGCAAGGAAGGTCGGAAACCAGTCCAGACCGGAAATGATACCGTTCTCGACCTTGCCGGCCGGCACCTTGCCCGGCCAGCGGATCATGCAAGGCACGCGGAAGCCACCTTCCATGACGGTGCCTTTGCTCTGCGCGAACGGCGTCTGCCCACCGTCGGGCCAGGTGAAGACCTCGGTGCCGTTGTCGGTGGTGAAAACCACGATCGTGTTGTCGTCGACGCCCATCTCCTTGAGCTTGCTCATCACAATCCCGACGTCATCGTCGAGCTGTGCCATGCCGGCTTCTTGGATCGACCAGCCGTTCTTGGAATTGCGCAGCGCTTGGTATTTCGGCGACAAATGCGTGACAATGTGCATGCGGGTTGGATTGAGCCACAGGAAGAACGGCTTGTTGTCGGCCTTGGCCTTCTCGATGAACTTCAGCGCGAGATCGCGGATTTCGTCATCGACCGTTTCCATCCTCTTGGGATAGAGCGTTCCGGCATCCTCGATCCTCTGTTTGCCGACCTTGCCCCAGCGCGGATCCACCGTGGGGTCGTCCACGTTAGTTGCATACGCGTGCAGCATGTTGCGCGGGCCGACGGTGTTAAGCAGCTCCTGCGGGTAGTTCGGGTGCGCGGGATCTTCCATTGCGTCCAGGTGATAGAGATAGCCGAAGAACTCGTCGAAGCCGTGCACGGTCGGGAGGAATTCATTCTTGTCGCCAAGATGATTCTTGCCGAACTGACCGGTGGCATAGCCCATTCCCTTCAGCGCAGTGGCAATCGTCGCCGCCTGCGCGGGGATGCCAATAGCGGCGCCGGCCTGGCCGACCGTGGTCATGCCGGTGCGGATGGGCAATTCACCGGTGATGAAGTTGGCGCGACCTGCCGTGCAGCTTGCCTCGGCGTAGTAATCCGTGAACAGCATGCCTTCAGCGGCGAGCTTGTCGAGGTTTGGCGTCCGGCCGGCCATCAGACCGCGGTGATAAGCGCCGATATTCCACATCCCGATGTCGTCACCCATGATGACAACGATGTTCGGCCGCCGCCCGGCTGGCGCGGGTGAAGGTGTTGGCTGCTGCGCCTGCGCAGAACTTGTCAGCCCGACCGCGGAGAGCGCCGAAGCGGCGACAAGAGAACTCCCGCTCAATAACAGATCGCGACGCTTCAATCCTCCCCCGGTTTGCCTGGTGTTGGTCTCCAGAGTCTTCGAGTTCTCATCGTTGCTCATGACGCTATCTTCCTTCCTGGCCTGTACCTAACGCTACGCATGTTTGAGTCGACCGGCTGCGTGACCCGCAAACCGTGACGTCTGCCGTATCAGGCGGTTTGTCCTTGAGTGTGATGTCTAACAATGGCGTCGTTCTCCTGTTATGATGCGTCAGAGGTTCGTCGCCTGATGCATCGAAAGCCGAGGTGACTCGTGGATGTGTCGATCGGCTCCGCATGCCGCGCAGCCGGCCGGTAACGTCGGCAGTAGTTCGGCGCGCACAAATGCGAACCGCCTTTGATGACCTTCCGTGCAATCTTCACATTGGTTGTGCGGGGGACGTAGCTGTCGGCCTCACGCCCGCCGCGCGGATTCTGCGGAATGCAGCAGGCATTCGCCGCATCCGCCTGATGCTTTGGCGAATACCAGTCGGCGGTCCATTCCCAGACGTTGCCGATCATGTCGTGCAGCCCGTAGCCGTTCGGCGGGAATGCCCTGACCGGCGACGTACGTTCAAAACCATCGGCATTGGTGTTCTGGAGTGGAAACTCGCCCTGCCAGGTGTTGGCCATGTGACGGCCATGCGGCGTGAATTCATCGCCCCATGCGAACTCGGCGCCGTCCAGCCCACCGCGCGCCGCAAACTCCCATTCCGCTTCGGTTGGCAAGTCCTTGCCGGCCCATCGCGCGTAGGCAAGCGCGTCGCTGAAGGCCACGTGCACGACGGGATGATTGTCGAGCGCGACGATGTTGCTCTCGGGTCCGTAGGGATGCCGCCAGTTCGCGCCCTTGGCGAACGTCCACCACTGGCTGAAGTCGCGTAGGCTGACCGCAAGCTTGGGCGGCGAGAACATCAGCGAGTCCGCATAGATCATGTGTGGCAATATCCCGGGATAGTCTTTTGGGTCGGGCGCAACCTCGGCGACGGTGACATGGCCGGTAGCCTCCACGAACGCCCGGAATTGCTGGTTCGTGACAGGGTGACGGTCCACCAAGAAGCCGTCCAAGGTGACGCGATGCGCCGGCGCTTCCTCCGCATAGTGCCTGTCCGAGCCCATGCGGTAGGTGCCACCCGGGATAATCACCATATCGTCGTCTGCCCGACGCTCGAGCGTTTTCCCTTGCACAGATTTCGCACTCGCAAGATTCATGACAAGGACCGGCTTCCTTAGATGGTCTGCCCTACTTCATCGACAAAATGCCGAAATGCGATTTGGCGCGCTATGCAGTTTCGGCAAAAATGCCTTAGGTCGTTTTAGCCCGAGGATGTCGCAGTGTCGTCGAGGGCATTTCGCCAAAAATGGCTCGATAGGCCAGAGCGAAGCGGCCATGCTCCAGAAATTGATGGTCTCGCGCAATTTGTGCGACGCTTGCTGTTTCCGGATCTGCGTGACGCAATGCCGAGCGTGCCCTGTTCAGACGTCGCAGCAGGTAGTACCGGGTCGGGCTGATGCCGAGGAATTCAGTGCAACATAATCTCAAGGTTCGTTCCGGCACACCGATTGCCATGCAGAGTTGCGGGAGATTTAGGTGCGGATGGTCATGAGCGGCCAAGGCATCCTCGAAACTGGCCATGACGTCAGCGTGACGTTGCCTCCGTCTCAGATGGTCGCTGGCGTCTTCTGCTGTCAGGTAATTGACAAGTGCGTGAAGCAATTCCTGTTGGAGGGCTCGCGAAACTTCTGGATTTGCGATCAATTCATGCCTTGTTTCGGCGAGACGACACGCCTTCGAATGAAGTTGCAGCAAACGCGTTGCCGCGCTCCGCGACGGCCGCAGCACCCTTCCCTCGGAAGGTGCGGTTATCCTCAAGCCGGTTAGGGCTTGAGCGCAAGCGCCGAGCTGCTCGGGCGGCAGCGATATGAGCCCCCATTGGGCTTCTCCATTAGTCCGCTGATGGTTTCGCTCGCCACAACTGTGAAACACGAAATCGCCAAGCTGCTTCGACTTGTCGAACACGGGAATATGTGGCGCGATGCCCTTCTCCTCGACCAGCCAGTTCAGCATCGGGGCAGCCCCGTAAGCGGTATCTCCGACAAGCCGCTCCGGCTTGAGACCAAAGCGCTCCTCCGTTCGTTCAATCATGGTTCTCGCCGCTCCGACTTCGGCCTGGCGAATGGAGCGGGAGGCCTCGACATCAACGATGACGCCGAACTTCACGTCGATGAGATAATTGTCGGAGTAAGCGAAGAATGCTGGTCCCTTGTGCGCTCCGGTCCACTGCGCCGCGGGATCGGATGGCGAAACAAACTTCGGGACAACGTCACTGGCCGCACCCCACGCCGTATCGTCGAGGGTCGCCAGATACTCCTTTACCGCGCGGCTTGACCTCGCCGGATCGCGATTCCTGTGCCAATCCTGACCCGCGACCGAGCGCTGCTTGTTGGCATCGGCCGCAATCAGGCTGGCATCAACAGCAAAGC
>NZ_JAFCLR010000051.1:0-52246 GCF_018131065.1 Bradyrhizobium sp. AUGA SZCCT0431
ATGGCTTTACGGCTTATAACGCGATCTCCCCGGTGAACGGGCTTTCTTGCCACCGTCGCTCCCGATCAGCTTTTGGCTTCCCGGAAACTTGACACCAGCAACGGGGTGTCAGGACCACGCGCCTTCGCCGTACGCCTCTGTCGCGTTACGTCTTCGCGACATCGGCGTCCACCGCAACCCGCCCAACGTCCGTGACGACGGCCGACGCCCTCTGAGTGGGACGGGATGGCGAGAAATATGCCCTGATTTTCTCTTCTGGAAAAGCGAAATATTTTTTATTTCGGGGCTTGACACAAATTCCGTAAATCAGAATTGATTTGCCCGTCGGGCTGTTTTGTCGCACTCAGCGTCATTGCGAGCCACCGGGTCGCGCGAATGCGCGCCCGATGACAGGCTCCGCGAAGCAATCCATAGCGCCACATGCAGAGACATGGATTGCTTCGCTTCGCTCGCAATGACGGAAGAGTATCGACAAAAATGCTGAGTTACGCATCGCTACCCCCACGGTCTACTAATTCCCCAGCAGCGACGTCCCGAATGCCCGCCGCCAGACCGTCAGAAAGCGTGGAAACCAGGAATGCGCGACGGCGCTCTGATAGGCCCAAGTGCGATATTTGAGGCCTTCTTCGGAAATCAGTTCCTGATATCCGCCGTGGGTTTCGGTCACGGTGCGGATATCGCGCAATATATCGCACGCATAGGCCCGATAGGTCTCGGTGCCGGAACATTCATCGTGGTCCAGCATGCGATCGGCGAATTCGACGTTGAATGTCGGCCAGGACGAACGGCCCTGATAGGCCGGCGCCGCGATCCTGTGGATGAGCTTGTTCAGCGGATTATCGGCGGATACGAGAAAGTGCGATGTATCCGGGACTCGAAACCGCGGCTCGGCAAGGATGAAATCGGTCGTGGCCGCGAACAGCGCGCGCTCGCCCGCGTCGTTCAAATCCCAAAAGCCCTGATGCACATTCACGAAATCGAGCGCGATGGAATAAACCGGCGCCTGCTGCCGGGAGTCGAGGGAATGACTGATATAGCCGTGCCTGCCGAACAGCAGCAGCAGCTCCTTCTTGTACTGTGAAAGCGCGCGTCCGAGCAGTTGCTCCAGCTCAGTTCGCTCGATGATCCCAAGCCTGATGCCACGCAGGAACGTCGCATAGACGCAAGCATTGGTGACGAACCGCCGGCGTTCGGCACGGGTATCGGTCGCCGCAGAACGGGGCGCGCTGACGTCGCACAGAAGCGCCGAAAGCCCGCTGTCATCGAACCGTTGCAACGCTTTGGCGAGCTCAACCATCGCCCGCTTCAGGTCCTCGCGGTATTCCGACAGCAACAGCCGGCCGGCATGCGCGCCTTGCGACATCGCCAGATACGACGTCGGCCTTTGCTCGGCGGTTAGCAGCTGCTCCAGGCCTGCGAGGATGCCGAGCAGCGTGTCCGATGGCTGCGAAAAATAATTGATGCCGATGTAGCGGTTGCGCCCCGCGGGCACGATCGTCGTGGTGACGACGCCGGCGCGAACGGCTTCCAGCATCAGCCGGACGCTTTTTTCGAGCAGGCGAACCCTGCGCACGGCATCCTGGGAATCCATGATGGTCTCGGGGTCGAGGACGTCAGGATAGAACCAGGCAAAGTCGCGCGGATAATAGGCGGAGGCGTGCGGCGCCCCGGTAACCAGAAAGGCTTCCTTCTCGGCAAACGCAGCATTCATCGAATGCCGGTACAGTTCCTCGATGCCTGCCGACAAATGATATTTTCGAAGGAAGCGATCGCCGAGAAAATTGACGGCCTGAATGCTGTTGGCGACAAGGCTGGCCAACAAGCCTTGATGAAAGCGGTATCCGCGATGCGATGAAAATGTGATCTGGCTGTTCATGGGCGGGAGATGAGAGCAATGTCCGGCGTGTCTGTTATCACGCGTTGGTACTCCGAACATCACGATTCGTCTCTCCGCAACAGCGCGGGGTGAGATGTCATCGAACTGTCATGTAGCGCCGCGTCGTCCCGGCGAAGGCCGGGACCCATAACCACCCGCGACAATTGTTCTTGCACGCAGGTCGTTATCTTCCTTTTTCAACAACAAGGGCCGCGGCGTATGGGTCCCCCGATGCGCAATTGCGCATCTGAGCTCAAGGCCGGGACGACGAAGCTAGTTAGGCTTCCTGCGGCCTGAAATTCTCCACCAGCCTCAGCAGCACCCTCGCCCCTGCATCGGCATCAGCAAGTTCGACATGCTCGGCCGGATTGTGGCTGATGCCGCCGCGGCAGCGCACGAACAGCATGGCAACATCGGCGATATCGATCATCGCCATGCCGTCATGCCCGGCGCCGCTCGGCAGGTCGAACACGCCATAACCTTCGGCGGCGACGGCGTCGGCAACCTGCGCCTTCAGCCAGGGTGCGCAGGGCACGGTGCGGTTTTCGTGGGTGACGTCGAGCTGCAGCGCGAGATTGCGGCGTTTCGTGATCGCTTCAATGCGGCGCACGATGTCGGCGACCGCCATCTTGCGGTGCGGATCTGATGGCGCGCGGATGTCGAGCGTGAAGGAGACGAGGCCGGGGATCACGTTGGTGGCGCCGGGCATCGCGTCGATATAGCCGACGGTGCCGACGAGGCCGGCTTCGTCGGTCTTGCAGAATTCCTCCACCATGCAAATGCATTCGGCGGCGCCCGCCAGCGCATCGCGGCGGAACGCCATCGGCACGGTGCCGGCATGACCGGCCATGCCGGTCAGCTTTGCCGCCAGCCGTGTGGCGCCCGCGATCGCGGTGACGACGCCGACGGCAAGGGCTTGCTGCTCCAGCACCGGGCCCTGCTCGATGTGCAGCTCGACATAGGCGTGGAGTTCGCGGCGGGTTCGCGCAGCGGCGCCGATGTGATCGGGGTCGAGGCCGAAGGTGACCATCGCATCGCGCATCGAAATTCCGGCATGGTCGCGCGCATTGAGCGCGCTCTCGACAAAGGTGCCGGCGACCGCCCGGCTGCCGAGCAGCGTGGAAGCAAACCGCACGCCCTCCTCGTCCGCAAAGCCGACGACTTCGACCGCGAACGGCAGCCGCAGCCCGCGCTTGTTCAGATCGGCGACGCAGGAGATCGCCGTGATCAGGCCGAGCGGGCCATCCCATTTGCCGGCGTCGCGCACGGTGTCGTAATGCGAGCCCAGCATCAGGCACGGCAGGCCGGGCCGGTCGCCTTCGTAGCGGCCGCAGACATTGCCGATGGCGTCGAGATGCGCGGCCATGCCGGCCTCGCGCATCCAGGACAGGATGAGATCGGCGGCGGCGCGATGCTCGGGCGAAAGGAAGATTCGCGTCAGATGCTCCGGCGTCTCGGAGATCGCCGCGAGCTGGTTGATCCGGCCGACGATTTCATCGCCCAGCATTGCCTGGCTCGATCCGCTATTGGCCACTTCAGTCTTGCTCATGCTCTTCCTGTACAGCGCCGCACCGTTTCCAGCGCCGGCCGATCGATACGTTCAATGCCAGGCGGCTTCGACGCAAGCTGCCGCGGACCTCTGACTGGTAGCAGCCCCAATTCGCCTGACCAGCCAGCACGGCAAGAAATCCGCCGCCAATTCGACCTGCTGACGGCCCTGCGGGATCTAACAATTGCTTAACGACCTTGCATACAATCATGGAATGCCGCTCAAAAATTAGCCATTTCGGCGCTGCACAAATTTTACATGCCGGGCAACGCCCCCGGATAATTCAATCTGTTCATTAGCTTATGCAGCAATGCCCGCCTCACGCGCTCTGGCATGAAGATTGCGACATCGCTCCCCGAGCCCGCCGCATCGGCGCGGCCCACGAAATAGGGGGCGGTCCAACCGCCAGAGGGAGCAGCACATGGAATTTGGCAGGATTTCACGACGGCATCTGTTGCAGGGCGGTGCGGCGCTGACACTCGGCACCGCCTTCGGCGCGGGCGCCGCGCGCGCAGCCGGCGCCACCATCGGCTTCGTCTATGTCGGGTCGCGCGACGACTACGGTTACAACCAGGCCCACGCGCAGGGCGCCGCGGCGGTGAAGAAGCTGCCCGGCTTCAAGGTGATCGAGGAAGAAAAGGTGCCCGAGACCGACGCGGTCGAAAAGACCATCGAGTCCATGATCAACCTCGACGGCGCGACGCTGCTGTTCCCGACCTCGTTCGGCTACTACAACCCGCACGTCATCAAGATGGCGAAGAAATTTCCAAAACTGCGCTTTGAGCATTGCGGCGGCCTCTGGAGCGAGAAAGACCCGACCAACGCCGGCAGCTATTTCGGCTATATCGACGAGGCGCAGTATATTTCTGGCATCGTTGCCGGCTACTCGACCAAGAGCGGCAAGCTCGGGTTCGTCGCGGCGAAACCGATTCCGCAGGTGCTGCGCAACATCAACGCCTTCACGCTCGGCGCGAAGCTTGCCAACCCGAAGGCGACCACGCAGGTGATCTTCACCGGCGACTGGTCGATGCCGGTCAAGGAAGCCGAAGCCACCAACAGCCTGATCGACCAGGGTGTCGATGTCCTCACCTGTCACGTCGACGGTCCCAAAACCATGGTGGAGAACGCCGCGCGTCGCGGCGCAATGGTGTGCGGCTATCACGTCAACCAGTCGCCGCTGGCGCCGAAGGCGTATCTCACTGGCGCGGAGTGGAACTGGGAGGCGCTCTATCCGAAATTCGTCAAGATGATCGCGGCAGGCGAATCCATTCCGAACTTCTATCGCGGCGGCCTGAAGGAAGAGATCGTCAAATGCTCGCCCTATGGCGAGGCGGTCTCGGCCGAGGCGCGCAAGCACGCCGACGACATCAAGGCCAAGCTCGTCGCCGGCACCTACACCATCTTCAAGGGCCCGATCATGGACAACAAGGGCAACGCAGTCATTACCGCGGGCACCGATCGCGGTCAGACGGATCCTGAACTCGAGAAGATGAACTATCTGGTGGAAGGCGTGCTCGGAGCCACTTCGTGACAACAGGTTCGGCGGATCCGGTGGAGGCGGTCGGCGTTGCGCCGGCCGCTGATCCCGGCTTCCTCCAACGCTACGGCGCGACCATCGAATATATCCTGATCCCGGGCGCGGCGCTGGTCGGCGCGCTCGCCACCTTCGGGCTGTTCGTGGCGCTGTTCGGCAAGAATCCGCTCGATCTCTATTTCTACATGTACCAGGGCGCGTTCGGCACCTGGTTCTCCTGGCAGAACACGCTGACGCGCGCGGCGCCATTGATCCTGACCGCGCTGTGCACGGCGCTGCCGGCGCAACTGGGCATGGTCATTATCGGCGGCGAAGGCGCGCTGCTCATTGGCGCGCTGTCGGCGACCTCGGTCGCATTGGCGATGCCGTGGGCGTCGCCGCTGGTGGTGCAGACCGCGATGGTGTGCGCCGGCGTGATCGGCGGCGGTCTCTGGATCACGCTGGCCGGCGCGCTCCGGCAATATCGCGGCGTCAACGAGACGATCTCGAGCCTGCTGCTGGTCTATATCGGACTTGCGGTGCTCAACCATCTGGTCGAGGGCGCGATGCGCGACCCCGCCAGCCTCAACAAGCCGTCGACCCGCGAAATCGGCGCGGCCAACATGATCGGCAGCATTCCCGGCACCGACGTGCATTGGGGGCTGGCGTTCGGCCTGGTCGCGGCCCTTGCGTCCTATATCCTGATCTATCACACCGTGTTCGGTTTCTCGGCGCGCGTCGCCGGCGGCAACATCCGTGCGGCAAAGATCGTCGGCCTCGGCGTCAACAAACTGATCCTGACCATCTGCTTTCTCGCCGGCGGCGCCGCCGGCATCGCCGGCATGGTCGAAGTCGCCGCCGTGCAGGGCCGCACCAACGCCAATCTCGCCGCCGGCTATGGTTTTACCGGCATCCTCGTCGCCTTCCTGGCGCGGCACAATCCGCTGGCCATCATTCCCGTGGCGATCCTGCTCGGCGGCATCAGCGCCAGCGGCGGGCTGCTGCAGCGCCGGCTCGGATTGCCTGACGCCTCGGTGCTGGTGCTGCAAGGGATCATCTTCGTGTTCGTGCTGGCGAGCGACGCGCTGTACGGCCGGATCGGCTTCCTGAAAGGAAAATCCTGATGGCGGATGCATCGCTCGGACTCTGGACAGTTCCCTTGGCCGTATTCGGCGGCGCCATCCGCGTCTCGACGCCGTTTCTGTTCGTGAGTCTTGGCGAATGCATCACCGAACGTTCCGGCCGCATCAACCTCGGCCTCGAAGGCACGCTGGTGATGGGCGCGATGAGCGCCTATGGCATTTCCTATCTCAGTGGCTCGCCCTGGCTCGGCGTGCTCGCCGCCGGGATCACGGGCGCGATGCTGGGCGCACTACATGCCGGCATCTGCTCGCTGCCGCGCGTCAACGACATCGCGGTCGGCATCGCGCTGATGCTGTTCGGGACCGGGCTCGCATTCTATCTCGGCAAGCCACTGATCGAACCGACCGCGGCGCGGTTGCCGGCGATCGATTTCGGCTGGTGGAGCGACGTGCCGCAGGTCCGCGCGGCCTTGCGGATCAACGTGCTGTTCCTGATCGGCATTGCGCTGGCGCCGATATTATACTGGGCCTTCAAGACCACGCGCTGGGGCCTGCTCGTCCGCACCGCCGGCGAGAGTTCGGATGCCGCGCGCGCCATGGGCTATTCGGTGCTGGCGATCCGGCTGCGCGCCACCATGGTCGGCGGCTTTCTGTCGGGCATCGGCGGCTCGTTTTTGTCGCTGTTCTACCCCGGCAGCTGGAACGAGGGCCTGTCCTCGGGACAGGGCATCACCGCAGTGGCGCTGGTGATCTTCGCGCGCTGGGACCCGATGCTGTGCCTGTGGGCGTCGCTGGCGTTCGGCGGCGCCGCGGCGCTGGGACCTGCGCTGCAATCGGTCGGCGTCACCTCAGGCTATCACCTGTTCAACGCCGCGCCCTACATCCTGACGCTGGCGATCATGATCATCACCTGTTCGCCGAAGCGCACGCTGACCGGCGCGCCGGCCGAACTGTCCATCACCCGATAAGCGAGAACGTGCCATGCCCGAGCGCTATATTTCATCCGAACCCTATGCCTGGCCCTACAACGGCGACCTGCGCCCGCAAAACACCGCGCTCGTCATCATCGACATGCAGACCGATTTTTGCGGCGTCGGCGGCTATGTCGACAAGATGGGCTATGACCTGTCGCTGACCCGCGCGCCGATCGAGCCGATCAAGAAGCTGCTCGCCGTGATGCGCGCGCAGGGCTTTCACATCATCCACACCCGCGAGGGCCATCGCCCTGACCTCACCGACCTGCCTGCCAACAAGCAGTGGCGCTCGCGGCAGATCGGCGCAGGGATCGGCGATCCCGGCCCGTGCGGCCGCGTGCTGGTGCGCGGCGAGGCCGGCTGGGAGATCATTCCCGACCTGGCGCCGCTGCCCGGGGAACCCATCATCGACAAGCCCGGCAAGGGATCGTTCTGCGCCACTGATCTCGAACTGATGCTGCGGCTGCGCGGCATCGAGAACCTGGTGCTGACAGGCATCACCACCGACGTCTGCGTCCACACCACGATGCGCGAAGCCAACGACCGCGGCTTCGAATGCGTGCTGATCGAGGATTGCTGCGCCGCCACCGACAAGAGCAACCACGACCACGCGCTGAAGATGATCAAGATGCAGGGCGGCGTGTTCGGCGCGGTCGCAACCTCCGGCGCATTCATCAAGGCCGTGTCATGATCATCGGCGAGACGCCGCTTCCCGAAGGCCCGCTCGGCGTCGACGCGGTCGCGGTGACCATGAAGTTCGGCGACTTCCTCGCGCTCGACAATGTCGCACTGAAGGTGCAGCCGGGTTCGTTCCACGCGCTGCTCGGCGAGAACGGCGCAGGAAAAAGCACGCTCGTCAAATGCATCATGGGTTACTATCACGCGACCGAGGGCGACATTCTGGTCGGCGGCCGCGAACAGGCGATCGCCAACCCCAAGGATGCGCACGCGCTCGGGCTCGGCATGGTCTACCAGCACTTTACACTCGTGCCGGCGATGACGGTCGCCGAAAACCTGGTGCTGGCGCGCGATGACGTTCCTTCTGTCGTCAACTGGGCCAAGGAAAAACAGGAGCTGGAAGCGTTTCTGGCGCGGATGCCGTTCAAGGTGCCGCTCAACGCCAGGGTTTCCGACATTTCCGCGGGCGAACGGCAGAAATGCGAAATCCTCAAACAGCTTTATCTGAAGCGGCGCTTCCTCATCCTCGACGAGCCGACCTCGGTGCTGACGCCGGGCGAGGCCGACGAGGTGCTGGGCATGCTGCGCGACATGGTCGTGAACGGCGGCCTGACCATCCTGATGATCACGCATAAATTCCGCGAGGTGATGGCGTTCGCCGACGAGGTGACGATCCTGCGCCGCGGCAAGCTCGCCGGCAACGGCAAGGTCGCCGATCTCACGCCGGACAGCATGGCGCGGATGATGATCGGCGCCGAGGAACTGACGGTTCAGCCGCCGCGCGTCGGACAATTGGGCGAGGCGCGGCTGGAACTGAGCAAGCTTTGTGCGATCGACGATGCCGGTGCGGTCGCGGTCCACGACGTCTCGCTCACCGTCCGCGGCGGCGAGATCGTCGGCATCGCCGGCGTCTCCGGCAACGGCCAGCGGCAACTCGTGGAAGTGCTGGCCGGCCAGCGCGAGGCCGAGAGCGGCGAGATCCGCATTCGCGGCGATCTCTATTCAGCGAGCCGCGAGGAGATGCGGCGGCACAAGATGTCGCTGCTCCCGGAGGAGCCCTTGAAGAACGCCTGCGTCGGCGGCATGAGCGTCGCCGACAATATCGCGTTCCGTGAATTCGACCGGGCGCCGTTCGCCAGCAAAGGCTGGTGGCTCAATCGCTCCGCGTTCCGAAAAGACGCCGAGCGCAAGATCGGGCTGTACAAGATCAAGACCCGCTCGCCGGACACGCCGATCTCGGCGTTGTCGGGCGGCAACGTGCAGCGCGCGGTGCTGGCCCGCGAACTCGGCGGCGAGGTCGAGGTGCTGATCGCCGCCAATCCCTGCTTCGGGCTCGATTTTGCCGCGGTCGCCCAGATCCATGCCGAGATCATGGCGGCGCGTAACCGCGGCGCCGCGGTGCTCCTGGTCAGCGAGGACCTCGACGAACTCTTGGAATTGTCGGATCGTCTGGTGGTGATGTTCCACGGCCAGTTCGTCCATGAAGCCCGCGCCAGCGAGGCCGATCTCACCGAGATCGGACGGCATATGGCAGGGCATTAGGAGGCAACAGCGGGCGTTCACGCCTCGGCGTGAACGCCGCGAGGCTGCGTCGAAACTGCCACCGCCCCCACCGCGCATTCGCGGAATAGTGATCTGCCTGCACCACGCTTTCCTGGCGGTAATGCCTAGATGGCCCCTTGGAACAATCCGGAGAGAGCGCCCGAAGGCAGCACTCGCCGCCGCAAACGATTGCGCAAAAAAGCGATAATGGAGAATTACCATGACTGGACCCAGGACGCTGGTCGCGAGCGCGCTGATGTCGATCGTTCTGGCGACATCTGCGCTGGCGCAGGAGCCGGCGGCTTATGCGGCACAGAATCCGGATCGGGATGTGCTGAATGGCGGCGTGCTCACGCCTGCAGGCAGACTGGCGCGGGAGCAGCCCGGCGACGCTGCCGCCGCGCTCTATGCGATAAACAGGGCCAACGCAGGACTGGGAGGCGCCGCGCCTTCAGCGAGCGTCCAAAGCCATCGTCGCCGCCCGTCGCAGTGAACGACGGAATGAAATCAGTACGCCCGGCGAGACGACCCACGGGGCATTTGCGCGTTCGCATAATATGGATTGGCCAGGCACTGGGCGGAGAGGCCCGACGCCGACGCGGCGCACTGCGCCATCGAGGTAAAGCGGCAATCGATGTCGCTTCCTCCCCAGCGGTAGTTCTGGATGCAGACCGGATAATTGCCGCCATACGTCTGGGCCGGAGCCGGCGCAGACGTCAAAACGGTGACGGCCGTCAATATCATCAAAGCCGAAATGCGCATCGGGACCTCCATCGGGATTGACGTCGCGGCGTCAACCCACCGAACCAGACAAGCCATACTGCCGGCAGTCAATTCACATTCACGCGCGAGTCCGCAAAGGCGCCTTGCGTTGAATTCAGACCATGCCCACCATTCAGGGCTATTGAGATAGTTGGTCGGCACGGCGCAAGCGCGCCTTTAGCTATCTTTCGCAACTATGTCGCTGATGGCGTTGGCGCCGGAATAAGCCCATAGCGGAGCATCGTCGCCTTCATTTTTGCCGGATCGGGCGCGCCACCAACCAACAGCGCGGACATCTCTTTGAAGTAAGACGGCCCCAGCACGCCGGGGGTAAGCGTGCAGAGACAACTTGCCGGCCCGGCGGTGTTATTTGTAAAACCGTGGACGACGCCGCGCTTGATGAAGACGCTTTCGCCGGGCGCTACATCGATGTCTTCGCCATCGATGCGCCAGGTTGTCGTTCCGGTCAGGCCATAGATGATTTCATCCCAATTCTCGTGATAATGCGGCACAGGCATGCGGGCATTCGGCTGCAGCGTCATTTCGAACATATCGAGACTGCCTCCGGTCTCATCTTTGGTGTGCAGGAACCTGAGCTGCAGCGTGCCCATATTGATCAATTCCGGCATGTCATTTCCTTTTTCGATCGAGGTATCACGGCGCAAGCGCCTTCGGCATTCCCTGGCCTAGCCGATATCGGCGGCGCTTTCGGCGAGATGGCTGAGATTGGCGTGAAAATGCTGCGCGATCTGCAACCGCGTCGGCACCCAGACGCCGTCATGCTTCATGACGTAATCGAGGAAGCGCATCAGCGACGCTGCGCGGCCGGGGCGGCCCACGACGCGGCAATGCAGGCCGACCGACATCATCTTCGGCGAGGTCGCGCCCTCGGCATAGAGCACATCGAAACTGTCCTTCAGGTAGGTGAAGAACTCATCGCCGCCGCCAAAGCCTTGCGGGTTCACAAAGCGCATATCGTTGGCGTCGAGCGTATAGGGGATCACCAGATGCGGCTGCAATCCGCTCGCCTTGATCCAGTATGGCAGATCGTCGGCATAGGAATCGCTGAGGTAGAGCAGGCCACCGGCTTCCATCAAAAGCCGCAGCGTATTGATCGAGGAACGCCCGGTGTACCAGCCGAGCGGACGCTCGCCGGTCGCCTCGGTATGAACACGGATCGCTTCCGCGATTTCCGCCCGCTCTTCCGCCTCCGACATGTCCTTGTGTTCGATCCATTTCAGGCTGTGGCTGGCGATATCCCAGCCGGCCTCCTTCATGGCGGCGACCACTTCGGGATTGCGCTTCAGCGCGGTCGCAACGCCGAACACGGTGGCCGGCATCCTGCGCTCGGTGAACATACGCCACAGCCGCCAGAAGCCGGCGCGCGAGCCGTATTCGAACATCGATTCGATATTGGCGTGGCGTTTGCCGGTCCAGGGCTGCGCGCCCAGCACATCCGACAGGAACGCCTCGGAGGCGCGATCGCCGTGCAGGATGTTGTTTTCGCCGCCCTCTTCGAAATTCACCACGAACTGCACGGCGACCCGCGCATTGCCCGGCCAGCGCGGATCGGGCGGATTGCGGCCGTAGCCGCGGAGGTCGCGGGGGTAGCCGGGCTCCGTCACCTAGATTTCCTCGAAGCGGATCTTCTGTGCACCCTTCCACAGCACGGTCTTGCCGAATGCGGTGAGGTTCTCCAGCCCCGAGGTCAGGGTGATGAAGTGGTTGCCGGCGAGCTGGCCCATCTTGCTGGCGAAATGCACGCCGCCATAGGCGAGCAGGATTTCGGTCTCGCTGATGCCGCCGGGATAGAGAATGATCTGGCCCGGCGCGGGATAGCTGGTGTGGTTCTCGTAGGAAACGCCGAAATCGAGATCGCCGAGCGGCATCCAGACCCCCTCGCCGCTCCAGCGGACATGGATCGCCTGGCTCTCGAACGGCATCGCCTTGCGAAAGGCGGCAACCGTCTTGGGCGCCAGTTGCTCTTCAAAACGGGCCTCAAAGGTGAAGTCGCCGGCGCGGACAATCAGTTGGCTCATCGATCTCTTCTCTTGGGTGCGGATAGGGTTCAGCCATATCCATTGCAGCCGGGAAAAGCGGAAGCAAGGACCATTCAAGCCAGAAAATGCCGTTTGTTGGGCGCCCTGCCGGTAAAATCGGCCGAAAATGCCCGTCGATAGACGTTCGCAACCTCAACCCGCGCGTATCCGATAGCACAGGCTCCGCTTCTGGCCCGGCGCAATCTGCATCAATCCGGGCTTGCCAGTGAATTCGCCGTCGAACTCCGACGGGCTGGCAAATCCATGCCAGGGCTCGATGCAGAGAAACGCCGCGCCTGATGGTTTCGACCAGATGCCGAGCTCGGAAAATCCTTCCCAGGACATCTCGATCGAGGGCCCACGATCGGCCGCATAGCGAACCGAACCGCTCGCGAGCTGATCGATAATGACCGCGTCGTCTTCGAACAGCCGCTCCGAGAGGGGGAGGCTGTTGCCGCGAACCGGCGACGGCTCCGCCTTGGCACGCATCAGGCCGCCTGCCAGCCTGCGGATCGGCGCCGGCTCTTCGTCCGAGAAGGTGAGCGCGTAGACATCCTTTTCCAACCCAGGCAGCAATGGCCAGTTGAACGCCGGATGGGCGCCGATCGAAGCCGGCAAAGTCTCGTCGCCGGTATTGGTGATGTCGAACGCCACTTTCAGGCCGGCATTTTCAACGCTGTAGGTAACCTCGAGCCGGAACGCGAAGGGATAGCGGGCGCGCGTCGCCTCGCTATCGACAAGCACCAGCTTGCACGACGAGGCCCCCTGTTCCACCCACTCGAACCTGACATCCCGCGCAAAACCATGCTGGGTCATCGGATAGGTTTTGCCACGGTGGCGCAGTTGATCATTCTTGAGGCGGCCGACGATCGGGAACAGCAACGGCGAGTGGCGCGGCCATGCCGGCCCCGCCTGCCAAAGCAGCTCGATCCCTTCATTTCGAAGCGAGCACAGTTCAGCGCCATCGGCCTTGATGGTCGCCTCAATCGCGCCGCTGCGAAGCGTATGCTTGTCCATGCTTATACTTCACCACGCGAGGTGCCTCTGCCCCTCTCATAAGTCATGGCATTGCCCCCAGCAACGGCGATGCCCTGGCGGCGTCATTTCCTGATGGCATGGTTGCAAGGCTGACACAGCTTCCGGCCTGTGAAGCGCTTGATTTCCCCTGTTGTTGCGCGTTTCATTCAGGCAACGAACAAATACCCCGGGGAAACAGCCATGCCAGCGAAAATCATCGGTATGATCGGCACCCAGCAGGAGGGCGTCGCGGTTCACCTGATCAAGGGCCAGATATCGCGCGAATGGGTGATCGATTTCACCCGCCTGCATGAGCAGTGGAACTATGATTCCGTGCTGGTCGGATATTACGCCTCGGCCGCCGAAGGTTTTGCGATCGCGCTGTATGCCGCTGATCATACCGAGCGAATAAAATTCCTGATCGCGCATCGCCCGGGCTCGGTGGCACCGGCGCTGGCGGCACGGCAGATCGCGACCTTCGACCAGCTGACGCAGGGACGGATGTCGCTGCACGTCATCGCCGGCACCAGCGACCAGGACCAGGCCAGCGAAGGCGACTTCCTGCCCAAGAACGATCGCTACCGCCGCGCCGGCGAATATCTTGATGTCATGCGCCGGATCTGGACCAGCGACAGCCCGTTCAACCATCAGGGTGAATTCTATCGCATCGAGGGCGCGTACAGCGACATCAAACCGTTTCAGCAGCCCTATCCCCGTCTGTTCTTCGGCGGCTCCTCGGAAGGCGCGCTGGAAATGGGCGCTGCGCATTGCGATGTGTTCGCGATCTTCGGCGAGCCGCTCGCCGAGACCCGCGCCCGCGTCGACGACTTCCGCCGTCGCGCCGCCGCGTTCGGACGGCGCGCCGATTTCAACATGTCGCTGCGCCCGATCATGGCGGAAACCGAGGGCGCCGCCTGGGACAACGCGCAAGCGCTGCTGGCGGATGTCGAACGCAGAACGGGCGAAGCGCCGAAGCCGAGCAACCATTCCAGCGAACGCCTGCTGGGCTATGCCGCGCGTGCCGACGTGCATGATGAGCGCTTATGGATGGGGATCGCGCGCGCCACCGGCGCGCCGGGCAATACGTCCTGCCTGGTGGGAACGCCCGAACAGATCGCGGCCGCGGTGCTCAGGTATTACCGGCTCGGCATCCATTCGTTCCTGCTGCGCGGATTTGAGAATCCGCATGACACGATGGCGATCGGCCGCGACCTCATTCCATTGATCAAGGCCGGTGCAGAAGCAATCGACCGGCAGGCCGAGGCGGCCGAGTAGCGTTGGCCCTCAGAATCTGCAAACACATCAAGATGCCGGGTCACAGCACGACGCCAGGGAAGACTTTGGGACCAATTGCATGAAAGCCGTGGTGGTCGAGAATTACGATTCGATTGACGGCATCTCCATCAAGGAGATGCCGATGCCCGATATCCCGCCCGGCGGTGTCCGCGTCAGGATCGGCGCCGCCGCCATCGGCTTCGTCGACGGCTTGAAGGTGCAAGGGCTGTATCAGACCAAGGACCCGCTGCCGTTCGTGCCGGGCACGGAATTCGCTGGTGTGGTCGACGCTGCCGCAGGCGACGTCGCCGCGTTCAAGCCGGGCATGCCCGTGGTCGGCATGGTCAGATCCGGCGCGCTCGCCGAATACATCTGCGTGCCGTCAGCGGCGCTGAAGCATTTGCCGCCAAAGATTGCCTTCGAGGCCGGAGCGTCTTTTCAGGCAAATTACCTGACCGGACTTTACGCGCTGGATGCGCGCGCCGAACTGCGCAAGGGCGAAACGCTGCTGGTGCTGGGCGCCGCGGGCGGCGTCGGCATCGCGGCGGCGCAACTCGGCAAGCTGATGGGCGCGAAGGTCATCGCGGCCGCATCGACGCAAGAGAAGCGCGAATTTGCCGCAGGTTACGGCGCCGATGAAACCATCGACTACACCAAGGCGGACTGGCGCGACACCCTTAAAGGCCTGACCGGCGGCAACGGTCCGGACGTTATTTTCGACCCTGTCGGCGGCGAGGTGGCGCTGCAGGCGTTCCGCTCGATCGCCTGGCGCGGACGACACCTGGTGGTCGGATTTGCCTCCGGCACCATTCCGGCGCTGGCCTTCAATCTTCCGCTGCTCAAGGGCGGCGCCCTGCTCGGCGTCGATCTGGCGCAAATCCAGAAGCGCGAGCCGGAAACGCATACCCGCCTGATCGCACAATTGTTCGACTGGCTCGCCTCGGGCCAGTTGAGCCCCGTGGTCGGCAAGGTCGTGCCGTTCGAGAATTTCCGCGAGGCGTTCAAGACCATGCAGTCGCGATCTGCGCTCGGTAAAATGATCGTCAAATTTTCTTAAGGACCGAAGATGCCCGAAGAGAAAACAGGTAGCAAAACCGGGCGTCGCCTGATGCATACGCGAACGGTCGAATGCAACGGCTACATCAGGGACGACGGGCTCTGGGAAGTCGAGGCGCGGCTGGTGGATACGAAGCCGTTCACGCAAGCCGCCGACCGCTATCGCGAGGAGCTGAAGCCCGGCGACCCCGTGCACGACATCCGCCTGCGGCTGGCGATCGACGACACCATGAGGATCCACGAGGCTGAAGCGACCATGGCCGAGACGCCCTATCCCACCTGCATCGACGTCGAGCCGATCCTGCAGCGGCTGGTCGGCGAGAGCATCGGCAAGGGCTGGCGCGAGGTGGTCCGCCGCAAGATCGGCCGGCTTGAGGGCTGCACCCATCTGTCGGAGCTATTGGGCCCGGCCGTGACCACGCTGTTTCAGACCATGTCGCACGGCAGCGCCCCGGAAGGGCGCGGGTCGCTGGAAACCCAGCAGAACTCTGGCAAGCGGCCGTTCTTCATCGGCGGCTGCTATTCCTGGCGCACCGACGGGCCCATCGTCGCCGACAAGTTTCCACAATTTGCGACCAAACCGGCCCCGCGGGATTAGGCGTGGCACCCGCGTCCAAGCCCATCCGCGCATGCGACGATCCGGCGCGGACCTGATCACGAAGTTGCAATCGCCGGCTGTGCTGTCTTGTGAAGCCACGCGCTTGACATCGCCCTAACCTATGGTTGTCTCTCCTCCGATATAAGTCTCTTTCATTTTGTGAAGTCGCGAACGGCAATCTGACCGGACATCGCGCTTGAAGCAAAGCGCCTGTCCGGCCGTTTCTCGCTCCTGGCGCGGGGGATCTCATGTCGAAGCGTTTTGGAGTTGGATTGCTGGCCGCCTGCGTGACGGCAGTTGTGCTCCCGGTGCTGATAGTACTCGTCGACATGATTTTCCTTCACCAGACGATGGTCAACTCCATCTACAAGAACGTCGATGACGTTTCCGACAGCGAGATGCCACCCACCGTTGCTTCCTTCCAATCCGGCCCTGACGTCGTCAGCACCATCGGCGGCAGCGGCGAAGGGTTGAACTGCAGCCTCCCTGCCCTGACGAACATTTTCTTCGACCATCGTGCAGACGATAAAGGCAGACGTCATCTCGTGTTGCAGCGGTTCCGGCAGGCGTGCGTGTTTCACGATCTGTGCTATCGCCATGGCCTGGCCACCTACGGCTATAACCAGAACGACTGCGATCGCATCATGCAGAATGCGGCTTTCCGGCTCTGCCTCTATATCCGGAACGGCGACGATGCGGATCAGGCGGCACGTTGCGAGACCGATTCAAAAATGGTTCTGGCGGGCGTGAGCCTCGGCGGCGCCGACGCCTATCGCGCCTGGGACCGGTCGACCTACTTCGAATTCGATTCGGATCCCTGGCGTTCCAGCGGATTCCTGGTCAGCCGGGTAGTCGATCATCCCTTTAAATCCATCGATCGGGAGAAATACAAGGATGAGCCGGATCAGGTCATTCTGACATTCGAGAATAAGCGATCAAACCTTACGGTAACCTGCGTCACCTGCAAGGACGTACCGGTCTTTCAAACCACCGAACGCCGGAGCGACGTCAGCGCGGAACTCCGATCGGTCGGGATCGAGCGGCTTCCCGACGCCTTGCTAAAGCGCGAAGATCAAATTCTATCCAACACCAATCCGGTTTGGCTGCCGCCGCGACGTCATCACGCCGCACCGCATCTGCTGGTCGATGGTGCGGGCAAAAATCATCTGATCTGGGTGACGCGGAACAATCCGGGAGACACCATCTCCTGCCTGGTCCTGGCGGACGCCGCGAAGTTGTTGACCCACACATTGCCAAAGCGTGACCTCTGCTCCGAGGAGGCGGGCTCCCAACTTACCATGGTTGAGGTCGATATGTATGCGAGCTCACCACTTCCAATGGAGATACCAACTGCGAATGGCATTTTCGCAGCCGCAATCAGCGCAAAGCGGGAAGATGATCGCAGCCTGAGCTTCTGCCTGCGGTCCGCGTCCAGGAAGGTCGAGCGAGAAACCATAAAGAACGACGACCAGGCTGATTGCATTCTCCTCTCCGGACCGGAAGTTTCCGGCGGCACCGGCCTCGGCGCCTTTCAGAACTTTGCAGTCGTCCGTCCAGGTCAGCAAATCCTGTTCGCGCGTGATATTGCACCATCACCGGCATTGCTGCCGGTCAAACTTCTCCAGAATGCTCTGGGCGTCAAATACTCGTCTAAAGGAACCATGCTGGTGATCGATGTCACCGCGCACTCCCAGGAGAAAAGAGCTTCGGGATCAAGAATCAAGAAGACGGTGAAGTTTGACATCGACGACCGTTTTGATCCGATGATGCCGATCACGCGCAAAAGAGACGATCTCCGCTTCCTCAGTCTGGAGTCTTCGAAGGAAGGAGTCGGTGTCCGCATGATTGATTTTGAAAAAGAGAATCCTGCCGTCGGCGATGTGAAGCTCACGATGAATGGAAGTGACGTAAACCTGCACCCGTCCTGGGCCTCGCGACCTGTCCTTGTGCTCGAAACGCGCGAGGGGCTTCCAAAAACCAAGCTTGTTTTCTCGCGTGCAGAAATTGCGGGCGGATCTGCCGGTCCCAATGCCGAATCATTGAGCCTGGAAACGCTGGTATTCGAGCGCGCTGCGGACGGCCCCTCGGACGCGCCATTCGTGAAGACCGGCGGGGCGGCCTGCACGGTGAAGTACAAGTTCCAGTCGCTTCCTGATTACCCCTGCTATCGCCCGTTCGATCCGAAACGCCCGATGCGGGCATCGGCGGCCGCCAGGATGCAGGCATCCCAACTGCTGGTCGGAAAATTCGCAGGTCAGGACGGACACGGCATTGCATTCCCCGATTTCTGCCTGCAGGGGGAACCCATCATCCTGAAGACAAAGGACGGCAGCTTCGCGCCAATGACGAAAACAGTCGGCGAGGAAATCGACAAGACACGCACGGTCACGTGCGATCCGCTCGACTCACACAAGCATGTCAGCGGGCCCATCAAACCTGGCCCTGACGTGACGGTGTCGGCCGCCGACCGGCCGCGTCCTTAGGGCAAACGTTCAGCTTTCACGCGGACCCGTCTTGACGACCTCCGCATGCGGATCGCCGGCGGGCAGGATGTCGCGGATGTAATCGCGGCCCTTCCATTCCGGCGGCGGCGGAGGCCCCTCGCCTTCGCGGGGAACGTAAGGCGACGGACTGGCGCCGGCGAGGTCCGGCACATAGCGCGGGCAGTTCGGATAGATTTCGCATTCGATCCGCACCACGAGCTGGGCGCCGTAATGCCGGCCGATCGCCGCCGCGTCGTCGAGAATCACCGCACGGCCGTTGATGCGCATGCGCCGGCTCTTGCCGTCGAAGCGCACAAACAACAACCCGACATTCGGATTTCGCGACAGATTGCCGAGCGTCCGGTACATCGAATTGCCGTCATACTCCGGATACTCGATGACGTTGGGGCCAACGATTTTCACGAAGCCGGGATCGCCCGACTTGATGTTGCAGTCGACATAATCCGCAAAGGAAGTGCCGATGAAGAAGAACGGCGAACTCTCGATCAGCGCCTTCTCATCATCCCAGAATTCGTAATGCTTGCGGTGCCGTTCGATCGCCTCGGCCACACGCCGCCCGTCGAACCGGTCCTGCAGTTCGCTCATTCCCTCGTGATAGAACGCCCGCTGCCACATCGATGTCGCTCCCTCTGTTGCCTGGGAAGTGTAGCGCCGATCGCCGATGGCGGCCAGCCGCGCTGGTGTTCAGGAGTTGCCGCGCGATCGCATGGCGCGATCATAGACTGTGAACGCCGCCGCCAGCATACAGCCGGCGATGATGCCGACCGTAAGGTCCTCGATCAGCGTGAGGCCGAAAGTGGCGAGCAGAACGCCGGCGCCGCGCCAATCATGCAGCAAATGAAGGAAATCTTCCTTCTCCGCCATGTTCCAGCACACCACGACAAGCACGCCCGCCAGCGCCGACAGCGGGATGAAGCTTGCCAGCGGCGCTACGACCACCATGAACACAAGCACGAACAGCGCATGCATCATGCCGGAGACCGGGCTGACCGCGCCGGCGCGAATATTGGTGGCCGTGCGCGCGATCGTTCCGGTCACGCTGATGCCGCCGAACAGTGCGGAGGCGACGTTGGCGACACCCTGCGCCACGACTTCCATATTGTAGCGGTGCTTGCGCCCCGTCATGCCATCGGCGACCTTGGCCGAGAGCAGGCTCTCGACCGCGCCGAGCAGCGTGAAGGAGAGCGCGGCCGGCAACACTTCGAGCACAGACGCATACGAGATCGATGGCAACCGGGGTCCCGGCAAGCCGTCTGGCAGTTGGCCAAAGCGGCTGCCGATAGTCTCGACCGGCAGGCCGAACAGCCATGCCGCCACCGAGGCCAGCGTCACCGCGATCAGCATGCCCGGCCAGTTCGGCGCCAGCCGTCGCAGCAGGATGATCAAGACGACCGAACCGATGCCGACCGCAAGTACAGCCGCGCTGATGGTTGGCAGCGCCTGACCGAGTGCCGCAAGCTTGGGCAGCAACGGAAATGACCGAAATTGTATCCCTCGGCCAGCACGGTAGCGAGTTTCGGACGATAGGTATGGGCCGTAGCGGAGCCGTCAGGCATTGCGGGTAAACCGATTTGGACTTGGGCATCATAGCCGAGGACCGGATACGGGGCCATGCGTGGAAAATACGTTTCCTCCGCGATTTTCGCTTGATCCGGGTCAAGCGCCGGTCAGCATGCCCCTGCTTCCTTGAGACCGCGATAGGCTGATATCGCGGCGCTCCGCAACTTTTGCCGTTGCCGGCGATAGCCCGGTGGCCGGTGTTGGCCGGGATTATCGCCTTGAGCCGACAGTCCGGGCCTTGCGAAGCGCTTGAGATCGCGAAGATCGCCAAGCGTGCGTTGCAGCTGTTTCGCCGGCTTGTGGACGTGGCGGAATTCGCCGTCGCCGAACACCGGGACGATGCCCGTCAGCGCCTCCAGCATGTAGCGAAATCGCTTCGCCCTGATCCGCAGCCGGTGACGATCTGATGCGCCGAGGGTTTTGAGCCGCCGGCCTTTGCGGATCAGCCGCCGGCGCCAGCGATTGAGCTCGCGCTTGCAATAGGCCTTCAGCGGCCTTGCGGACTTGCGGCGCAGCATCCGCTCCCAACGCGGCAGCCATGACCCGCCCCCGATCCAGCCGGACATCGCCTCGATCAGGTCATGAAATCGCGGGGAACGCAGGCAGCGAACCATCCGGCGATGATCGCGCGTCTGATGCGCATCGAGATCCTCGCCGATCATGCGTTGCGCCCAGTCCCGGTACCGTTTGCGGCGTGCATATTCCACGACCACGTCGCTGTCGCGCGCGGCGCCGAGCGAGCCGTTCAGCCATGCAAGCTCCTTCTTCAGGCGCCGCCATTCCGCATCGACCACGATCGAAGCGAAGAAGAACACGGCGGACCGCAGCCGGGTAATGGCGACACGAATCTGATGCACGGCTTCGGCATCGCCGGCGCAGGCGCTGCTGTGATGCAGCCTGACCTTGCCGACGCAGTCCAGCGCGATTTTCTGGAACGCCGTCGCGCAATCGAACTGCGCCGCCGAAGCCGCCTTCCGCAGGCCCATTTTGGTTTTGCCAGCGCCCTTCATCTGCCACGCCCGATGGCGGGCCGAGCATATGGGCTGCCGCACCACAAAGGTTTCATCCCCGTCACGCGCTCCGGTCCATTTCGCCTAACATGGCCTGACCCGTCGCACGGCGCCAGCCCGTAGGGCTGGCCAAAAGCAGGCCGCGGCTTGCGGAGAATGATCGCCGCAACCGTCAAGCCGGGATAGAGGGTTTGTGTCGGGCCAATCAGCAGTTGAGATCGACCAAGCGGGAACTGTTTGATCGCGCGATGGTTCTGGGGCGATCAGCCCGCGTGCTCGATGGCGCGGATGGCGCCGCGCAGTTCGGCCAGCCCACGCAGCCGGCCGATCGCGGTGTAGCCGGGATTGGTGCGCTTGGTCTCGGCGAGATCGTCGAGCATGCGATGGCCGTGGTCCGGCCGGAATATGATTTTTTCACCTGCCGAACGTTTCCGGTTTTCGGTCAGCAACGCCTTGAGAACCGCGATCATGTCGACGTCGCCATCGAGATGGTCGGATTCGAAGAACGACAGGCCGTCGGCCTCGCGCTTGGTCGCCCGCAAATGTGCAAACCCGATCCGCGGCGCAAATTGTCTTGCGATCGCCGGCAGATCGTTCTGCGCACGTACGCCGAGCGAGCCGGTGCAGAAGCAGATGCCGTTCGCCTTGGACGGAACCGCGTCGAACAGCGCCTGGTAGTCTTCTGCCGATGAAGCGATGCGCGGCAGGCCGAACAGGGGCCGCGGCGGATCGTCCGGGTGCAGCGTCAGCGTCACGCCAAGCTGCTCAGCAACGGGCGTGACGCGCGCGAGAAACTCGATCAGATGCTGGCGCAGCACGGCGGTGGTGATGCCGCTATATTGCTGCAAGCGGTCGCGGAACTGCGGAATGGTCAGGGGATCGGTGGTCGATCCCGGCAAGGCGCTGGCGATGTTGGTGACGAGGACATCGATATCGGCCTGCGTCATCCCGGCGTGAAGCTGCTTGGCACGGGCGCGCGCGCTTTCCGAATATTCGGCCGCCGCTTCCGGGCGCTGCAGGATGTGCAGATCGAACGCCGCGAACCGTTCCTGGTCGAAGCGCATCGCCTTGGCGCCGTTCGGCAGCTCCCATTCCAGATCGGTGCGGCACCAGTCCACGACAGGCATGAAATTGTAGCAGACGATCTTGATCCCGGCGGAGGCCACCGCCTCCAGGCTCGCGATCCACGCCTCGATCGAACGCGTTGCCTTACCGCCGAGCCGCTTGACGTCGTCGGGGATCGGAATCGATTCCACCACCGACCAGGTCAGCTGCGATCGGTCGGGCTGGCTTTTCTCGATGATGTGCTTGCGTTCCTCGACGCCGGCGCGCGTCCAGGCTTCGCCGATCGGCACCTGATGCAGCGCTGTCACCACGTCGGTGGCGCCGGCCTGGCGGATATCGTCGAGCGACACCGGATCGTCCGGCCCGTACCACCGCCATCCCTGCAGCATCATGGGAAATCTCCTGAATATCTTCCGGTCACTGCGCCGTCAGCACGACCTTGACGCTCTGCGAGCGGTCGAGCGCGAGGCGAACCGCATCGGGTGCGACCGACAGCGGACGTTCGGCGGTCACCAGCGACAGCACATCGACGCTGCCGTCGGAAATCAATTCGACCGCGGTCATGAATTCCGGCCCGAAGCGGAACGAGCCGCGCAGATCGATCTCCTTGGCCATGACAGCGTTCGCAGGCATTGGAATTTGCCCGCCTGGCAGATTGCCGATCTGGACAACGACACCGCCGCGCCTGACCGCGCCGATCGCGCTCGCGAGACCCGCCGCCGTGCCGGAAACTTCAAACGCCACGTCGTAAGGCGCGACAGCCTTCAGGGCTTCATCGCCCTTGGAGATGTCGATGACGTGGTTGGCGCCGAGCCGCGTTGCGAACGCCAATGGCGCGGCGGCGATATCGACGACGGTGACTTCGGCAATGCCGGCGCGGCGCGCGGCCAGCATTGTCAGCAGACCAATGGGGCCCGAGCCGAACAGCACCGCGCGTTTTCCGCTGACATCGCCGGCGCGGGCGACCGCGTGCAGGCAGACTGCGAGCGGCTCGGCCAGTGCCGCCGCCTGGTACGTCACATGGTCCGGAATCTTGACGCATTGCGCGGGAATGGCGTCGAACAGGCTGGAAAACCCGCCCTGCATATGCGGCGTCTTGGAAGCCGAGCCCATGAAGAAGATGTTTTCGCACAGGTTCAGCCGGCCCTCGCGGCACGGCGTGCAGTGGCCGCACCAGCGCGAGGGATTGACGGCGACGCGATCGCCGGTCTTCAGGCCGGGCGCGCTGCCCGAGATCTCGACGACTTCGCCCGCGATCTCATGGCCGAGCACCAGAGGCGAGGTGACGACGAAATCGCCGGTGCGGGCATGGCGGTAATAATGCATGTCGGAGCCGCAGATGCCGCCGGCGCCGAAACGAATCCGCACCATGCCTGACGCCAACGGATCGAGCGGCCGCTCGACCATGCGCAGGTCCTCGGGGCCAAACAGTGTTGCAGCCAAAGCCATCAATGTCATTTTGCAAGTCCCATATATTTCGGCAGCCAGAGCGTCAGCTCCGGGATGTAGGTGATGGCGATGAGCGCCAGCAGCAGCGGCACCAGCCAGGGGAGGATCGCCATCGTCGTGCGCTCGACCGAGAGCTTGGCGACGCGGGCGAGCACGAACAGCACCATGCCAAGCGGCGGGTGCAGCAGGCCGATCATCAGGTTGAGCGTCATGATCAGCCCGAAGTGAATCGGATCGATGCCCAGCTTCAGGACGATCGGCAGCAGGATCGGCACCAGGATGGTGATCGCGGCGATGGTGTCGATGAAGCAGCCGACGAACAGGATCAGGATGTTCGCCAGCAGCAGGAACACCCATTTGTTCTGGGTGATCCCCAGTATCGCGTCGGTCAGGATCTGCGCGGCCTGCGACACCGTCAGCAGCCAGGCGAAGATCGAGGCCGCGGTCACGATGAACAGCACCGATGCCGTGGTCTCGATGGTATCGAATGTCGCCTTCGCCACGGTCTGCAACGTCATCGAGCGATAGCGCACCAGCCCCAGGAACAGCGACCAGATCACGGCGGCGACCGCAGCCTCCGTCGGTGTGAACCAGCCGAGCGTCATGCCGCCGATCAGGATAACCGGCGCCATCAGCGCCATCACGGCGGAGAAATCAAAGTACCAGTCGAGCGCCAGCAGCGCCACGAGCCCGATGCCAACAGCCATGTTGACCGAGAGCCCGGCGAGCACCAGCAGCCAGACCGCGAGCGGAAAGCACAGCACGACCACGATCTCGAGCCCGGCCGAGCCGATCTGCCGCCAGGAGAACGGCGTATCGCTGCCCCAGCCGTTCTTGTGGGCGAAATAGGCGACCGTCGCCATCATCATCAAGGTCATGACGACGCCCGGAATGAGGCCGCCAAGGAACAGCGCGCCGATCGAGACGTTCGCCATCATGCCGTAGATCACGAACGGCAACGACGGCGGGATGATCGGGCCAAGTGTCGCGGACGCGGCGGTCACGCCGACCGAAAACTCCGTCGAATAGCCATGGTCCTTCATCGCCTTGATTTCGATGGTGCCGAGGCCAGCGGCATCGGCGATCGCGGTGCCGGACATGCCGGAAAAGATCACCGAGCCGACGATGTTGACGTGGCCGAGGCCGCCGCGCATCCAGCCCACCAGCGCGACCGCAAAGCTGTAGATGCGGCCGGTGACGCCGGCGATGTTCATCAGATTGCCGGCGAGGATGAAGAAGGGAACCGCGAGCAGCGGAAAACTCTCGACGCCCGCGATCATGCGCTGCGCCAGCGTCACGTCGGGCGTGATGCCGGTGACAAGAATATACAGCAATGACGACACCGCCATCGCCAGCGCGACGGGAAGGCCGACCAGCATCAACAGCAGAAATGCCCCAAGCAGCAGCAGCATCGCCCTACCCTTCCGTCCCGTCGAACGCGCCGGGGCGCTCCAGTATCGAATAGCCGCGCCGCCAGTTTTCGATCGCGATCTGGATCGACCGGCCGAACATCAGCACGAAGCCGAGCAGCACGCCGTAATAGACAAAGCCTTTTTCAATCTTGATCGTCGTCATCCGCTCTTCGCCGATGATCTGGATGTAGACCCAGACCAGCTTGATCGCATAGCCGAAGAAAGCGATCCGGATCAGGTCGATCACGGTCGAGAGCCCGCGCGCCACCGAATGCGGCAGATAACGGAACACCAGGTCGACCTGGATGTGCCGCGACAGCCGCACGCACATCGACGAGCCGATAAACACCACGCCGATCAGGCAATAGGTCGCGATCTCCTCGGTCCAGGCGTAGCTGTCGTTGAGGACGTAGCGGGTGAAGAACTGCAGGAAGACGCACAGCGCCATGATCCAGAAGATCACCAGCGCCAGCCAGTCCTCGAACGCATACGGACGGAGGTCGGCGCCCTTCGGCGCCTCGTCCTCGAACGTATGGGCGATCTCCTCCGCCGTGATCTGCTTGTGCACTTCAGCCATGGAGTTGGGCTTTCTTTCCAAACTGGCCTGAGGTGGCTCGCCCCTGCCCGCCACGAAGACCGCAGCGGACAGAGGCAAAAGCCCGTCGGTTTACTTCACCGCCTGGATGCGATCCCAGTCGGCCTTGCGGTAGTCGAAGCTTTCAAAGCTCGTGGTCTTGATCACGGTGTCACGGAACGCGGCCTTGTCGACCTCGGTGACGGTGAGACCCTTCTGCTTGAAGAAATCGACCAGCTTGGCCTCGTTGACCTTGATCTCGCCGGTTGCCTTGGCAGCGGCTTCCTGGGTCACTTCGGTGAAGATCTTGCGATCCTCTTCGCTGAGCTTCTTCCAGAGCCCGCCGGAAATGATCGTGTTGAGGTGGTCGACGATGTGACCGGTCAGCACGATGTGCTTCTGCACCTCGTAGAACTTCTTCGCCTCGATGGTGGTGAGCGGATTTTCCTGGGCTTCCACGGTGCCGTTCTGCAGCGCCAGGTAAACCTCGGCGAAGGCGATCGGCGCGGTGTTGGCGCCGCAGGCGCGCGGCATCGCCAGATACGCCGGCACGTCGGGCACGCGTATCTTGAGGCCCTTCATGTCCGCGCAGGCCTTGATCGGGCGGTTCGACGAGGTATGACGCACGCCGTAATAGGTCACCGCCACGATGCGGTGGCCGGTCTTGTCTTCATAACCCTTGGTGAGATCCTTGAAGACATCGCTCTTGGTGTAGGCCAAAAGATGATCGGCATCGCGGAAAGTGTAGGGATAGTAGGTCACGCCGATCGGCGGGAAGCTCTTGGCCGCAAAGCTGGAGCCCGAGATGATGATGTCGACCGAGCCCAGCGAAAGGCCCTGGTTGATGTCGGCTTCCTTGCCGAGCTGCGAGGCCGGATAGACGTCGATCGCATAGCGGCCGTTGGTGCGTTTGCCGATCTCCTGCGCGGCCCACACCGACGCGGTGTGGAACGGCTCCGACGTCTCATAGACGTGCGCCCATTTGAGCTTGGTCTGCGCCATGCCGGCGCTGGTGGCGGCTACAAGCGCGGCAGCGGAAGCCGCCAATACAATTGTCAATTTCTTCAACATGAAATCTCTCCTCCGTTGTTACATTTGATTTTCTTACTCAACCGCTTCGGCCTTTTTGGCCGAACCGTTCGAATGCGTGATCAGCCGCTCCCGGCCTGCGCGCGAGGCGATGTTGCCTCGGCTCCAAAATTTTGTGCAAAGCGTTCCTGCGAACGCGCCAGATGCTCGCGCATGGCAAGGCGCGCGGCGTCGGGATCGCGGGCGGCGATGGCATCGCGGATCGCCTGATGCTCGGCGAGCGCAGCGCCCCAGGATTCCGGGTTCTCGAAATAATGCGCCAGCTTGGCGAAATAGGGATTGAGCCGCTGGTCGAACAGTTCGCCGACGACGCGAACCAGCACGGCGTTATCGAGACTACCCGCCACCGCGACATGGAAGGCGCGGTCGTGGATCATCGAGGCGTCGCCGGGATGCTGGGTGTTTGCCATCGCCAGCAGCGAGGCGTCGATGCGCGCGATATCCTCCGGCTTCGCCACCCTCGCCGCCTGCTCGGCGATGGCGCCTTCGATGAATTCGCGGGCGCGGAGCAGCTCGAACGGCCCTTCGATCATTGCGGAGGCCGGCAAAGGCGTGGCAAGCGCGGCCGGGTCGCTGACATAGATTCCGGAGCCGACACGAATGCGAACACGTCCTTCGACTTCGAGCGCGATCAGCGCTTCGCGTACGGTGGGACGGGAGACCTTCAGTTGTTCGGCGATATCGCGTTCGGTCGGGAGCCTGGAGCCGACGGCATATTCGCCGCTGTCGATCAAGGCGCGCAGCTGATCGGCAACCTGGCGATATAGGCGTCGCGCTTCCACTGCCTCTAACGGCACGCTGGTTTCCTCCGAACGACCTCGTGGATCGATTCTTTTCTGGTTGGCTCTGGCCAATCGGCTGGTCAAAGCCAAACCAACTAATCGGTAAATTGGCCTTACCAATTGACCAAAGATTGACCTTACGGGCGCGCTATGTCAAGGCGAATGGCGAAAATTCCGCCATTCCAACCGCAAGGAGGCCGATTTGCGCCTCTCGAACGCCAGCCTCGCCCGGCTTCCCGGCCATATCCGCCGCCCCGGTTACGACCGCGCACGCGTCACATCCGGCATCGTCCATCTCGGAATCGGCGCCTTCCACCGTGCGCACCAGGCGGTCGTGATCGACGACCTGCTCGCAAACGGCCCGACGGATTGGGGAATCATCGGCGCCAGCCTTCGAAGTTCGGACACCTACGACGCCCTCGCCCCGCAGGATTGTCTCTATGCGGTTGCCGTTCGCTCCGGCGCGGGCACTGAACACCGGATCATCGGCTCGGTGCTGCAGACGGAAGTCGCCAAAAGCAATCCCGCGCAATTGATCGCGCGCATGGCTGATCCCGCCACGCGCATTGTCTCGCTGACGATCACCGAGAAAGGCTATTGCCACACGCCGCAGACCGGCGAACTCAACGCTGACCATCCCGATATTGTCCACGACCTTGCAAACCCGGATGCACCGCGATCGGCTCCGGGATTCATCGTGGCCGCGTTGGCGCGCCGCCGCGCGGCTGACATCGCGCCCTTCACCGTTCTCTCCTGCGACAATCTTTCGGCCAACGGCCATACCGTGAAACGGATCCTGACGCAGTTCGCTCACCTGCGCTCACCGGAGTTCGGAAAGTGGGTCGCCGATCACGTCGCCTGCCCGTCAACGATGGTCGACCGTATTGTCCCCGAGACCACCGACGCCGATCGCGCGGCAGTCTCGTCCGAACTCGGCATGACCGACGCATGGCCCGTGATATCAGAGCCGTTCACGCAGTGGATCGTCGAAGACAATTTTCCGGCCGGCCGCCCCGATTTCGCCCGCGCCGGCGTGCAGCTCGTCACTGACGTGACGCCGTTCGAACACATGAAGCTGCGGCTGCTCAACGCCAGCCATTCGGCGCTGGCCTATCTCGGCTATCTCGCGGGCCATGAGACCATTGCCGCTGCGATGACCGACGATCGTTTTGCGGCGTTCGCCCATGGCGTGATGCAAGAATCCGCCGTGACGCTTTCGATGCCCGAGGGGACTGACCTGGCGGGATACAGCGCCTCGCTTCTCGAGCGCTTTGCCAACCCAGCCCTGCGTCACCGCACCTGGCAGATCGCGATGGACGGATCGCAGAAACTGCCGCAGCGGCTGCTCGGCACGATGCAGGACCGGCTGCGGCAGGGCTTGCCGATTGATACGCATGCGCTCGCCGTCGCAGGCTGGATGCGCTACGTCACGGCGAGCGATGAAAAGGGACAGGCGATCGACGTGCGCGATCCCCTCGCGGCGGAACTGGCCGCGATCGCCGAAAAAGCCGGCCCCGTCGCAGATCGGCTGGCGCCTGCTTTGCTCGACATTGGTTCGATCTTCGGTGAATTTGGAAACGACCCCCGCCTGCGCGACGCCGTGACGCGCGAGCTGGCGAAGCTCTACGAATTGGGCGCCCGTCGGGCGGTGCAGGCCTGGCGGCCGTCATAAACTGATCGGCGAGCGCACCCGATGTGAGAAAGGCGGCCCGAAGGCCGCCTTCCAATCCGAATGCCGTCAATCGATTTCCTCGATCACCATTCGCTCGCCCGGATCGACAAGATAGGTCCGGTTTTCGCGATGAATGTACCGATACTCGGGCAGCGCGGGGCGTCCCGGATAAACGAGCCCGAGGCTGCCGGGTTCCCATTTCCGCAGTGCCAACGTCGCGTGGCCGGGAACATTCCAAATCCGGGAACATTCGGTAGGCGGTGGGGTTGGTGGTCATCGACCTGAAGGAGTTCAGTCATGAAGAAATTGATCGTAGTGCTCGCGATTGGCGCCGGCACGCTGCTCGCTACCGGCGCAACGGCCGCACCGCTCTCGAATGGCATTACCGTGATGCCGGATAACGGCATCGAACATGTCAGAATGGTCTGCGACGAGTATGGCCAATGCTACCGTACCCGTGGCGGCCGCCGCGTCGTCATTCAACGCGAATACGGCGACAGCTACAATTATTACGCTCCGCGTGAGCGATACATCGAACGCCGCGGCTATTACAATGACGGCCCGAGCGTCGGTATCGGCGTGGGACCCGGCGGAGTCGGTGTTGGATTTGGCGCCGGACCGCGCTGGTAGGATTTCAGTTTCGCAAGTCGAGGCCGCAGAGAAATCTGCGGCCTTCGGCGCGCCCGGTTTCCGGTACCGCGTGAGGATTTGAGATGGACGAAAACAAGTTCGCCGCGCTGCTGGGTCACGCAGCGCTGAAGGTGTGGCCGGAGCTGTCGCGCGACGCCCAGGAAATGTTGTTCGCGGCTGCCGTCGATGACGGCATCATTGCAAATACGCTCGCAACCTACCTGCACGATCATCATCCCCGCACCGCCCACCCACCCAAGCCGACGGTGCTGGTCTGATTCTGATCTGCATGGCGGCAGAATTTTGCGACTACACGCAGTACTGCTCGAAAGCCTTTGCTCGGCTGAAGCTGACGCTCGCCAGATTGCAAGCACCAAGATTGCAAACCTGGCGTGGGCTACGGGAGCGACTTCGTTCCCTCTCGCAGCGCACACCGCTGATAATACTTTCAGAAGACACAACCCTGTGTTTCAATCGGTCCTGCGGAAACCGCAACCGCGTGCGTCCGTAGGCCGGATCCTGCCCCGATCGCGAGTCCCGGCCAGCAGAAAACAACGCACGGTCTCAAAACATAACAACGGAGGAAATCCATGGACATCGATCGTCGTCAGCTTGCGTTACCGGTACTCGCCATCGGACTTCTCGGCGTGATGCCAGCCTTCGCCGGCGCCGATGAAGATGCGGTCGCCAAGAACCTCGAGGCCTTCCGCACCGCGCAGGCCGCCGCCAACGCCGAGGGGCTCGCCGCTCTCTGCGCAGCCGAACTCAGCTACAGCCACTCGGATGGCCGGGTCGAGGACAAGGCGGCCTTCATCGCCGGCGCGACCAGCGGAAAATCGAAGTGGCTGTCGCTGACCTATAAAGACCCCGCGATCCGCGTCGTCGGCCCGGCCGCGATCGTCCGGTTCCAGTGGCTCGGCGAGCAGGAAGCCGTCGCCGACGGCAAGAAGAGCTCCACCAACCTCCACATCCTGATGAACTGGCAGAAGCAAGGATCGGACTGGAAACTGCTGTCCCGCTCGGCGACCAAGCTCGGGTAGCAAGCCGCGGAGCAGCGCTCAAGCCAGCGCGCCGGATCATCGGTGCGCTGGCTGACGCCTCCCGATGGATCGCGCCAGTCTCCCTTGCGAGCAGCGCCTCCTTCATAAGGCCACGGCCAGAAACTGGCGCAAACAGAAAGTCGAACTATATCAGGGATCGTTGTTTCCATATCAATCACTCCCGCCGCCCCTTGATCAAACCCGTCATCATCTTTCTGTCGTTGGTTTTTTTCCCGATCGGTGTATCGGCGGCCCGCTATTGGTCCGACGAACCGCGCGGCGGCTGGCAGACGGCGGACCGCTCCAGCGCCGGGCTCTTGCCCGAGGCATCCCGCCATCCCGATGCGGTCATTCGCGTTTATGGCGCGCGCACGCTGCGATGGAAGTCGATCTTCGCGATCCACACCTGGATCGTTGTCAAAGAGCAGAACGCCGCGACCTACACCCGCTATGACTACACCGCCTGGGGCGAGCCGATTCGGACCAACGGCTTCGCGGCCGATGCGCGCTGGTTCGGCGCCACCCCCGAAACCATCGTCGCGGTCGATGGCGAGGAAGCAAGTCGCCTCATTCCCAAGATCCGTCACGTCGTCGAAAATTATCGATTCCGGGCCTATGGCGACTACAGCCCGTGGCCGGGTCCGAACTCCAACACCTTCGTGCAGGCCGTCCTCAACGCGGTCCCCGAACTGATGGCTGTGCTGCCGCCCACCGCGATCGGAAAAGACTATCCCTACGAGGGCAAGTCATTCGGACTGACGGCTTCCGGTACCGGCGTTTTTGCGTCGCTCGGAGGTTATCTCGGCCTCACCATCGGATGGGTCGAAGGCTTCGAAATCAATTTCCTCGGCGCAGTGCTGGGATTCGATGTTCGCCGGCCGGCGCTGAAATTTCCGGGCATCGGCCGATTGGGAATGCCGGCCGGAAGTTAACCCGCCGTTAACCTTGTGCCGCTGACCGGATTGGCGTCGTCAGACGCGCATCCGTCACTCGTCCGATGCGGCAAAAATTGATGCCTGATGCGCGCTTTTTGACCTCGCATTTGTGCGCTGCAATATCTATGTAGGAATCAGGAAGGAAATTCGCCCCAAGGACAACTCCGAAAAGGAGCCATTCTAATGGCGAATGTTCTAACCACTGGGGCCTGGCTTTCTGCCCCGACCGAAAAAACTTCATTTTTTGCAAGATTGTTGCGCGCTCGTATCGAATCCAATGAGCGACGGGCTGCCCGCGCCGTTGAGACGTACGTTACCGACCACGGGCTGCAAAACCTGTCTGATGATGCCGAGCGCCAAATTGATCGCCTGTTCTCCAGAGCGGGGCGATAGCCATGGTCACACTCATCATCATGCAGGTCGCAACCAGGCTCGCTCGGTTTGGCAAACAGGCTCATGAGACGTGGCGCGAAACCCAGCGCCTCCGTCGCAGCCTCGCCGGCCCCGCGGAAGAATAGCCGCACCCCGCACGGTCCCCTTCGTTTCACCGGTCAGCTGGTGAAACGAGAGGGAAATGCCCGCGTCAGCCCTTGAGCGCGGTGACCACGACCTCAATCAAGGCACCGCCACCGAGATCGGCCACGCCGACGGTGGCGCGCGCCGGCAAATTGTCGCCGAAGAATTCGGTCCAGGCCGCGTCCATCTCCTTTTTCCTGGAGAGATCCGTCACAAAGATCGAGGCGCTGACGACGCGCGATCGATCCGTGCCCGCCTCTTTCAGATAGCCGGCGATCTTGCCGAGGATGTTGCGGGTCTGCTCGCCCATCGAGACGCTGGTGTCGTCGGCGATCGTGCCGCCGACAAAGACGAATCCGTTGGCCTCGACCGCGCGGTGCATGATCGGGGTGCGGATGTTGCGGATGATGTTCATGATGTCCTCATCTTGGGTCTAGGGTGGGGAAGATTGAAAGCGGTCGATGCCGAGATCGCCGATCCGGGTCTGGGTGCCGCCGCTCGCGATCAGCTCCGTCATCACGGCGCCGGCGCCGGGGCCGAGCTGGAAGCCGTGCAGCGAGAAGCCGAACTGGTGATAGAGCCCTGAATGGCGGGCGCTCGGGCCGAAGACGGGCAGTTCGTCGCGGGTCCGCGCCTCGATGCCCGCCCACGCGCGCAGGATGGTGGCGCTGCGCATCACGGGAAATAATTCGAACACGGTGCGGGCGCTGATGGCGAGACTGCGCCAGTCCAGCACCGTCTCGTTGCGATCCTGGTCCGGCGTCGCCAGATGGCCACCGCCGATCAGCACCGTGCCATTGGCGAACTGTTTGAAGGACAGCTTGCGGCCGCGCAGGATCACCACGGGATCGATGAAATGCGGCACGCGGGACGTGATCATCAGCATCGGCGCGACGGTCTCGACCGGCACCGGCTCGCCGAGATCAGCGGCGATGCGGCCGGCCCAAGCGCCTGCGGCATTGACGAGCACCGGCGCCGCATAGGTTTCGGCACCGACATCAACCTGCCACAGCCCATCCTGCTTTCGAATGTTGGTTGCGGCGACGCCCTCAACGACGGTGGCGCCGAGCGCTTCTGCCTTGCGGCGGATCGCGGTGGTGGTTCGCGCCGGTTCGGCCGCGCCATCGCGCCGCGACACCACGCCGCCAGGGCAGCTCTCCGCCACCGCCGGCACCAGCCGCCGCAGCTCCGGCCCGTCGATCAGCTCCTCGTGGGTGAAGCCGAGCGCGTTCAGTTCGGCGACGCGCGCGCGACAGGCATCGAATTCGGCGGCGTTCTCGGCGACCAGCACCTGGCCGTGGCTTTCGAAGCCGCAGCTATCGTCGACCAGCGCTTCGATCCGCTCCCAAATTCCCATCGAGCGGATCGAGAGCGGGATCTCGGCGACATGCCGTGCAAGCTGGCGGACGCCGCCGGCATTCACGCCCGAGGCGTGGCGGCCGGCATAGTCCTTCTCGATCAGCACCGGCTTCATGCCGGCGAGGCACAGGTGAAGCGCGGTCGAGCATCCGTGGATGCCGCCACCGACAATGATGGCATCCGCAAGCTTCGTCATCCGCGCACCACCGCATTGACGTCGGCTTCCGTCTTCGGCACCGCCGCCAGTTCCGCCAGCGTGATCGGCTTCACCGGTGCGCGCAGCCGGTAATAGCCGATCTCCTGAGGACTCTTGCCGCGGGCTTGCGCCATCAACTCGGTGACCGTCAGGCCGCAGAGCCGGCCCTGGCAGGGACCCATGCCGGTGCGGCGATAGGCCTTGAGCTGGTTCGGACCGGTCGCACCGATCGCGACGGCGTCGAGAATGTCCTTGGCCGATACCTCCTCGCAGCGGCAGACGATGGTGTCGCCCGAAGGGATGCGAAACTGCGGGGCCGGACGGAACAGCGTGTCGAGGAAAATGCGGCCGCGCTCAGCCTTTACCAGCGACGCCTTGAAAGATGCCATCGGTGCGAGCCTGGCAGCAGCCGCCGGCGCCAGCGCCTCGACCGTGGCGCATGCGGCGATACGGCCGCGGACAATGGCGGCTTCCGCGCCGCCGATCCCGGCACCGTCGCCGGCGATCGCGATGCCTTCAACCGATGTGTTGCCGTCACGATCGAGCACCGGCGACCAGCACAATTGCAAATCATCCCAGCGATGCTCGATCCCTGATGCCATCGCCAGGTTGACGTTGGGCACCACGCCCTGGTGCAGCAGCAGCAACTCGGCGGGGATCGTCTCGCGCCGGCCGCCGGACAGATAGGTGACGGTTGCGAGCTGGCCGTCGCCGGCAGCAGCGAGTTCGCTGATACCAGTCACGACCGGCACTTTGGCGCGCACCTGCTTCATCAACGCAAAACCCTTTGCGAAATAGGGCGACGTCATGAAGGCGAAGGCGTGAGGCAGCGCGGCAAGATAATTTCGACGCTCGGTGGTATCGAGGATGCGGTCGATGCGGCCGCCGAGGCGCAGGATCTGCGCGGCGAGCAGCCACAGCAGCGGCCCTTGGCCGGCGATCACGGTGCGCCCGTCCGGCACGAGGCCCGATGATTTCAGCATCGTCTGCGCCGCGCCGGCGGTCATCACGCCCGGAAGGGTCCAGCCCGGAATCGGAAACGGCCGCTCCAGCGCACCCGTCGCCAGAATTACACGACGCGCCTTGACGAAGAACGACGCGCCGGCGACCGACACGCCGATCTCGAGATTGCGGTCGAGGCTCCAGACCGTGGCGCGCTGGATGATCTCGGCGCCGCTCGATCGCACCGCTTCGACAAGTTCCGCGCCCGCCCAATAGTCGGCGCCGAGATGGTCGCGTTCCGTCACCGGGGTCGAAGCGATGGCGCGCCAGACCTGGCCGCCGGGGCCGGCATTCTCGTCGAGCAGCAGCGTCGACAGGCCAGCCTCGGCCGCGGTCGCGGCGGCGGCGAGCCCGGCGGGACCTGCCCCGATCACCACGACATCATAACTGTCGCGCCTGGCAGTCGTGTTCATCGGCCGATCTCCCGCTTGCCCTTCTGGATTTCGATCTGCATGCCCTCGGCGACGGGCACCAGGCAGCCCTGACGATTGCCGACGCCGTCGATGGTGACGAGGCAGTCGAAGCACACACCCATCATGCAATAGGGCAAGCGCGGCGCACCGCTCACCGCGGTCGCGCGGCGCACGTCACGGCCGGAGGCGAGCAATGCTGCGGAAACCGTATCGCCCTCGCGCGCCGCGACGGCGGCGCCGTCCACGACGATGTGCACGGATCGTCTGCTGTCCTGATCGGATCGTTTGAACATTGGCTGCCTCTTCGCCCCTTCGGGTCGTGTCGATGTCAGTAGTAGCCGCTGCCGGTCGCAGCATGGTTCGCGTCGAAGCGGCGGGCCGAGAACGCGCCGACCAGTTCCGGTTCGAGCGCGCCCGCCGCCACCATCCGCGCAATCTCGAAGGCGTGGTTGGAAGCCAGCGTCACGCCGGAATGACAGCAGGTGACGAACGCGCCCGGCGCGCTCTCCGACTGATCGTAGATCGGGAAACCATCCCGCGGCATCACGCGGATGCCGGACCAGGTGCGCACGACGTTCAGGCGCGCCAGATGCGGAAACGTGCGCTGCGCCCGATCCGCCATCACGGCGCTGACCGAATGGTTCAGTGTGCGATCGTCGAGCTGATCTTCCTTGCTGTCGCCGATCATCACCGTGCCCTCGTCGGTCTGGCGAATGGTGGTCAGGGGATGCGGCAGGAACGGCATGGTGCGCTCGGTCACGACGATCTGGCCGCGGGTCGGGCCCATCGGCGCCGACAGGCCGACCATCGGCGCGAGCGACTGGTTGGCGTTGCCGGCGGAGAGCACGACCTTGCCGGCGCGGATCTCGCCCTGCGCTGTCGAGAGCTTGAATTCGCCGCCGCTCCGCGCGATCGCCGAGACCGGCCGCTCGGGAAAGTACTCGATGCCGAACAACTTCAGCCCGGTGTGGAAGGCGCGGAAGGTGCGCAGCGAATTAACGTGCCCGTCCCAGGGACAGAAGCTGCCACCGGAGACCTCCGGCCCGATCAGCGGCAGCATCTTCTTGACCTCGGAGGCCGACAGCATCTCCATCCGGTAATCAGCCGCGCCGACCTGGTTGTGCATGCGCGTGACAAGCTGCGCGCGCTGCGCAAACTCGTTCTCGCCAAGCGTCAGGTGGAAACCGCCATTCTGCTGCAGGGCGACGTCGAGCCCGGTCTGGTCTTTCAATTCGGCGGCGAGCTTGCCCCAGGTTTCGGAGGCCCGCATGGTCCAGCCGGTGTAGGCCGGCATGCCGAGGCCTTTGCTCTGCACCCAGACCAGCGCGAAGTTTGCCCGCGAAGCGCGCTTGGCGATGTCGCCCTCGTCGAGGACGACGACCCGCTTTCCGAGCCGGCCAAGACCCCAGGCGATAGCGGAGCCAAGAAGTCCGCCGCCCACGACAGCGACGTCATAGTCTTTTGACATAGGTTTTCCTTGGGTTCCCCTAGCGCCCCGGGTCGTTCTTGCCGGCCAGCACGCGGTCTAGCCCGTAGAAGCGGTCGAGCAGGATCAGGGCGGTCATGGTGATCGCGATCACGCTGGCCGAGACTGACGTCACCAGCGGATCGATGTTGTCCTGGATGTAAAGGAACATGCGAACCGGCAGCGTCTCGGTGCCGGGCGTCGCCAGGAAGACGGTCATGGTCAGATCGTCAAAGGATTGAATAAAGGCCAGCGCCCAGCCGCTGATGACGCCCGGCAGGATCAGCGGCAGTGTCACGCGGCGGAACAGCGTCCAATCCCCGGCGCCGAGCGAGACCGCGGCCATCTCGATCGAGCGATCCATGCCGGTCGCCGCAGCCAGCGTCAGCCGCAATGCGAACGGAAACACCACCACCACATGCGCGACCAGCAGTCCTGCAAAACTGCCGCCAATGCCGATCGCCGTGAAGAAGCGCAGGAAAGCGATGCCGAGCACAACATGCGGGATCATCAGCGGTGACAGGAACAACGCTGCGAGGGTGTCGCGGCCGCGAAAACTGTAACGGGCGATGGCAAGCGCCGCCGGCACCGCGAACAGCACCGCCACCAGCGAGGACAGCGCACCCAACCCGAGGCTCACCCAGAACGCATGGACGAACTCGGGATAGTTCGCGATCGTCCTGAACCAGCGCAGCGAGAAACTGGTGGTCGGCAGCGACAAGTAGCCCTCGGGCGTGAAGGCGACGAGGCAGACCACCAGGATCGGCGCCAGCATGACGATAACGAAGATCGTATGGAAGATCAGCGCGAGCGGGCCGTTCGTCCTCATCGGAACACCTCGGCATAGCGCCGCTCGATCAGCGCGTTGCTGCCGACGACGATCAGCACCAGCGCCACCAGCAGCAGCACCGCCACCGCCGCACCGAGCGGCCAGTTCAGCGTGTTGAGAAATTCGTCATAGGCGAGCGTCGCCGCGACCTTGAGCCGGCGGCCACCGATGATGGCGGGCGTCGCGAAAGCGCTGGCGGACAGCGAGAAAACGATGATCGCGCCCGACAACACGCCCGGCATGATCTGCGGCAACACGATGCGGCGGATGATCGTGAACGGGCCGGCGCCGAGCGACAGAGCGGCGTTCTCGATCTGCGGGTCGACGCGCTGCAGCGCGGCCCAGACCGACAGCACCATGAACGGCATCATCACATGCGCGAGCGCGATGACGATGCCGGTCTCGGTGAACATGAAGGGCAGCGGCGAGCCGATCAGCCCGAGCGACATCAGGAGCTTGTTGACGAGGCCGTTGCTGCCGCCGAACAGCAGCGCCCAGCCCAGCGTGCGCGCCACCACGGAGATCAGCAACGGGCCAAGGATCACCAGCAGGAAGAAGCTCTTCCAGCGTCCGCTCATGCGGTTGAGGATGTAGGCCTCCGGCGCACCGAGCACGGCGGTGATCAGCGTCGTCAGCAGCGCGATGCGGAACGTCCGCCAGAACATCTCGGCAAAATAGGGATCGGTCGCGACCTCGTGCCAGTTCTTCAGGATGAAGACCGGCTCGATGCCCTTGTACTGGCCCCAGTCGTGGAACGAGAGCATCACCGTCATGGCAAGCGGAATCACCAGCACGCCGACGAACAGCATCAGCGCGGGCGCGGTCAGCAGCCACGCCGTGCGCGCGTCGCGCCCGTCCGTCGTTGGTGCCGCGCTCATGCGGCACCTCCGGCGCGGCGCAGACTCATGTCTTCCGGCCGCCAGGCGAGCCGAACGGCCTCGCCCTCCGCGGGCTGCGGCTGGCCGTCGTTCTGGCGGATCACGATCACCGCGCCGCATTCGCTCTCGCACTGGAACAGCCAGTGATTGCCCTGGAAGATGCGGGTGACGATCTTCGCCGCGAGCCCGGCGTCGCCGAAGCCGATCCGCTCGGGGCGGATGCTGACCGTCACCGGACCCGCAAGGCCGGCCGGTGCCGGCGCGCTCCAGGAGCCCGCGATCAGCCGTCCCGGCGTGGCGGTCCGGTCGATGGTCGCGGCGAAATCATTGGTCTTGCCGAGGAACTGGGACACGAAGGCGGACGCCGGCCGCTCGTAGGTTTCCTGCGGCGTTCCGATCTGCTCGATGCGGCCCTGGCTCATCACCACAATCCGGTCGGACAGCGACATCGCCTCGTTCTGGTCGTGGGTGACGAGAATCGTGGTGGTGCCGAGATTTCGCTGGATCTGGCGCAGCTCGATCTGCATCTCCTCGCGCAGCTTGGCGTCGAGGTTCGACAGCGGCTCGTCGAGCAGCAGCACGCTCGGCCGGATCACGAGCGCGCGGGCAAGCGCGACGCGTTGCTGCTGACCGCCGGACATCCGCCGCGGATAACGCTCCTCGTATCCGGCGAGCCCGACCATGGCCAGCGTCGCGCGGACGCGCTCGCGGCACTCGGACCGCGGCACTCGCCGCATCTCGAGGCCAAAGGCGACGTTCTCGGCCGCCGTCATATGCGGGAACAGCGCGTAGCTCTGAAAGACGATGCCGAGCCCGCGCTTCGCCGGCTGCACCACGGTCAGGTCGCGTCCCTCGAGCCGGATCGCGCCGCGCGAGGGGTCGAGGAAACCCGCGATCATCTGCAGCGTCGTGGTCTTGCCACAGCCCGACGGACCGAGGAAGGAGACGAACTCGCCCTTGCCGACGGTCAGACTGAAGTCATCGACCACAGTCTGCGTGCCGAACTGTTTTGCGACACGGTCGAGCTCAAGAAAGGACATGGATGCTTCCGGGTGCTGCTGTGGCAAAGCGCGACGATGGGCCTGCGGCGTCGCGCGGAGCCATCGCCGAAATCGTGTCCGCCGGCGTCGAGCCTTGGTTCAGCGCTCGACCTCGCGATTCCAGCGCTTGGTCCATTCCTCGCGCTTGTCGTTGATGACGGTCCAGTCGGGCGTATAGAGCTTTGCGGCGCGCTCGCCGATCGGTGCCATCTTGCCGAGCTCCGGCGGAACCACGACAGACTTCAATACCGGGCCGTAGCCGTAGTCCTTCAACAGCACGAGCTGTATCTTCGGCTCGAGCAGCGTCTTGACGAATGCCGAGGCAAGCGGCGATGCGTTTGGCTTGGTGATCGGACAGGCGGTCGTCAGCAGCGTGGCCGCACCTTCCTTCGGATAGACGAAGTCGACGGGGAAGCCGGTGTTGGCGAAGCTCTGGACCCGGGCCGTGCCCCATACGGCCAGCACGGCCTGGCCGGACTGGAACAGCTCGGTCATCTTGCCCGGCGAAGGCTCATAGGCCAGCACGTTGGGATTGACGTCGGCCTTGATGATCTTGAAGCCGGCGTCGACATTGGCCTCGCTGCCACCGTTCATCCGGGCGAGCATCAGCAATGTGTGCAGACCATAGGTGTTGTTGATGGGCGGAATGACCAGTTGCTTCTGATACTTTGGATCCTTGAGATCGTTCCAGGAGGTCGGCGGCGCCCAGCCTTTCTCCGCGAAGATCTTGGTGTTGTACATCAGACCGGTTGCGACCAGACCAATGCCAACCGCGCGGTCGTCCTTGAAGCGCGCGGCCTCGTAGATATCGGCGGGAAGCCCTTCGAGCTTGCCGCAGAAGCCGAGCTGGATGGCCTGGTACATCGGACCGTCATCGACGATCGCCACATCGATCTGCTGGTTGCCCTTCTGCGCTTGCAGCTTGGCGAGCGTGTCTGTCGAGTTGCCGGCGACATATTCGACCTTGACGCCGTTCGCCTTTTCGAAGCTCGGGATGACTTCGTCGCGCATCGTCTTCTCAAAGGAGCCGCCGTAACCGGCGACATAGAGTGTCTTCTGCTGCGCCAAGCCCGCCGACGGGGCCAAGGCGATCGCGGCAATGCTGACGGCTCCGACGAGGGCGAGATGCTTCATATCGATCGATCTCCAATATCCGTTTGCTGGGTGACACCCGGAGCGCATCTGTTCTGACCGGCTATCGGTATCGCGGTACGACGCCATGTCGGATCCGCGCGGAAATTTGGCCTGCACCGGTCCGCTCCCCGACCGGTTTCGCCCAAAAAATCAGCTACCTCCACCCTTGATGAAAAAGATCGCAATCCACGCTTTCGTCGTCCAATTAATAATGGCACCCTCTTCATGCCGGAATGTTATGGATGGAGCGAAGATGGCGCGGATCAATTCGCGGCAGGTCGAAGCCTTCCGCGCGATGATGCTGACAGGCAGCGTGACGGAAGCGGCAAAGCTGATGGCTGTGACTCAGCCGGCCGTCAGCCGGTTGCTGCGCGACTTCCAGGCGCTGCTGAAGATGGAGCTGTTCGACAAGCGCGGCACCGGACTGGTGCCGCGGGCTGCCGCGACGGCGCTCTACATGGAGGTCGAACGGTCGTTCGTCGGTCTCGAGCGGATCACGGCAGCAGCCGAGGAAATCCGCAGCCGCCGGACCGGCACGCTGCGGATCGCGGCCCTGCCGGCGCTGTCCAACGGCTATCTGCCGAGGCTCTCCGGGCGATTCCTGATGGAGCGGCCGAACCTCAATTTATCGTTCTTCGGCGTGATCTCACCGATTGTGGTCGACTGGGTGTTGAACAACCAATGTGACATCGGATTCGCCGAAGTGCCGATCGCCCATGCGGGATTGTCGAGCGTGCGGTTACCGGCGCCGGCCCGCGTCGCCGTTTTGCCAACCGGACACCGGCTCGCGGCCAAGGCAACGCTGCAGCCGCGCGATTTCGAAGGCGAGACCTTCGTGTCCCTGACGACGGGATCGACCGGCCGACATCTGGTCGACCAGGCTTTCAATCGCGACGATGTCCGCCGGGTTCTTCGGGTCGAGACCAGCCTCTCGGAAATCATGTGCGGGTTGGTGTCATCCGGCCTCGGGGTTGCGATCTGCGATCCCTTCACGGCGCAGGAGTTCGAGAGCCGCGGCGTCGTGGCGCGACCTTTCCTGCCGCGGATCGATTTCGAATTCGCTGCGGTGTTTCCGCCGCAGCGCAGTCCCTCGCCAGTGGCATTGGACCTGGTGGAAGCCATGCGGCAGTCGCTCAGCGAGATGAGCAACCCGCCGCAAGCGTAGGCCCGTCTTACCAGTTGCGCTGGGCGCGGAAGGCGAGTGACAATGTGCCCTGGTCCTTGAGTTCGTACAGGGCTGCCGGCTTGACACTGACGGCCGGCAAGGCGGCGACGCCGGAATATTGCTGATCCACCAGCGTGTACATCAGCTCACCCGTGAAAGTGAGGTTCTTCACGGGAGACCAACGCGTGTTCGCACCGACCTGCGCAACGTTGAAGTTCGGATTGCAGGTCGAGCCGGGCGTCAGGAAGGTGGCGACGGTGGCGCAGATATAACCTCTTGCCGTGGCATTGTAGCTGACGGACGTGTAGGAGCCGAAGAGCGCTGAGTTCCACTGGCTGTTCCAGTTGTGCGTGTAGCCAGTACGAAAGCCCCACAGTTTGGTCGTCTCGATCCCGTTGCCGGTCGTGAAAATGCCGTCGGAAACGCCGCCAATACTCAGGCCTTGGTAAACGCCAGCCAGGCCGCTGCTGCCGTACATGGCGACGGTGGGTGCGACCAGACTCTGCCAGACGTAACGGCTGGCACCGTCCGAATAGCCAAATGAAATATCGATGTCGTCGCCCGGGCCGGTCGGCAGGTTCTTGATCGTCATGGCCAGTTGACCAGCCCAGCCCCACTTGTCGCTGGGATGACCTGAAGTTTCTGTCCCGCCGTAATAGGCCGCGTGGATGTTGTGCGCGGCTACCGAGGCCTGGAACATGCCCCAAGCCTGGTCGACGCGAAGCATGCCGACGATGTCGGGAGCCCGCGTGCCGCCGAAGGCATTGGCGCCATACACGCCGCCCGCGAAGTTGGCCGCGGTGAGGGTTGACGCGTTCCACAAATTGGTCTGGTAGTAGGTGACCTGATCCTGCAACGAGATCGTAGCGCTGACGCCCTGACCAAAATCCGCCGTATAGGAAAACTGGTTTACGCCGGTTTGGTCGGAGTGGCCGCCGAGCAGCGCGTCCGTGATGTTGGCGGGATAGCCGGCGAATGGTGCGTCGAACTGGGATATTGCCCTGCCGATCGTGAAGCCGGCGAACTGGATGAACGCGAAGTTGAGGGCGAACGAACCACCGGATAGACCGCCGTCAGAGGGGTTACCAACACCACCAAAGCCGCCGGCCTGGGCGGCCGCAGAGTAAACGGTGCCGCCAGCGCCGGTGGAGGCATAGGTACCCGAGGTCCAGGAAAAATTCGCATCGAAGTATGTACGGAGCACGCCATATTCGGTCGCGGTACGCGTATCGATGTTGAGGTTTTCGCGGGCGCGCGCGAAATAGTAGTTGCTCAACCGGCTTTTTTGACCCGCGGCGCCACTCCAGGCCGGGGTGCCCTGAATGCCACCGCCGTTGAAGGTGACATCGGCGCGCAGGTATCCGCCGAGCTTGATGCAGGTGTCGGTACCCGGGATGAAGTAGAAGCCATTTCCATAGAGGGAGCAGATCCTGACATATTCGACCGCCTTGGCCTTGACTGGTAGATCCGCGGCCTGGGCTGCGCCCGTGGCGACGAGACACGCTGCCGAGGCAAGCACTGCGCTGTTGATTAACTTCATGGTCCGCTTCCCTGCACTTTCGGAGGGCCCTCGTTCAGGCCTCGCTCCGAAACGATTTGATTATCTTAGGTCGCAGATTTAGGTAACGATCCGAGCACCGGACAGTCGGCACATGTGTCTTCAGACTTCTTTCCTGGAGAGTGTTACGCGAAAGGCACAAGGACCGGCCCTTCCCTCATAAAATGGATGCACTGCTCTGCGTTGCTTGCAGTGCTGCGCGCCTTGCGCTGGCGATGATCACGGAAAACATCGAAGCCGAGCGGCACGGCTGGAGGTCCAGGTTGCAACGACACTGGCCTCTGCAGAGCAGGCCATCAAAAAAGATCAGGCAGTCGACACGCTCATCGCGATGCGTGGTTGTCGTCACCGGGACTTCAGCAACCGAGATAGTTTTGGCACCTCTGGCCCTGGAAACGCTCAGGGCGGCGCCACTGTTCGCAGAAGGAAAAAGCCCCAGCTCGGAGGCTAGCGAGCTGAGGCCAAGGCTTGCTGGACCAGATGCGCTGAAAGCCCAGCGGCGTGAGCATAGGCTCCGATCGCGCCCTCATCTATCATCCGTTTGATTTACCTCGGATTTTCCAAACACAGAGGATTGGAACAGAGTAAGGTTCCATACCCTGTTTTCGCGCGAGAGTTATTCCGTATGCCTCGCTCCCCGTCCATCGTGCCACATCGCGGCGATCACGACATCTATCTGGTGCTAAACGATTTTGGCAGGCTCGGACGCGCCTGGTGCGAGGCAGACGAGGAAGGCACCGACCGCGAGGCGCTGATCCGCCGTCTCCTGGAAGACCAGTTTAGCCATCCGGTGCGGATCGTCGCCTTCAATACCGCCGAGGGCTGGTCGCGCGACGTCACGGTCGATATTGCCGACGAGTTGCGTCGGCGCTTTCCTGAATTCGATGAGGTGCCGCTCTCGGTGCAGGAGTTCTTGGAAACCGCTGTCCGGCGCTGAGCACGGGATTGGTGTCAAAGCATCGGATCGCTCTTATGTGGCGGCCGGTGCAAGCATTGGATCAAGGTCAAGAACCGCACGCATCGCGCGATGGAGCGGGTGCCGGACAATCTTCCATAGCTGTAGCGGGACCATTGTCGTCCTCGACAATCACGCCGCCGCAATCGAGGGAACCCAGTAATCCTTCTTGAGTACCCAATCCGTCATGTTGCGTTTCGCTTCAACCGGGAGCCTGGCTAGGCGGCCAGGACGATCCCTTGCCTGCATGTCAGGTCTCATGCGTCTACAACGCCTTCGTCATCCAGGTCGCCACTTCAGGCACGAGATAGACCAGCGCGAGAACTGCAATGCTGATGACGAGGTATGGAACGACCGCCTGAAAGATATGCCCCATCGATACTTGAGGCGGCGTCACCCCCTTCATCGTCATCAGCAACAGGCCGTGGGGCGGCAGCAGCATTCCGAGTTGCATGCAGATCAGGAACAGCACCCCAAACCACACCGGGTCGATCGCAAGTGAATTCACCAGCGGCATGAAGATGGGAAGCGTGATCAGCATCATGCTGACCTGATCGATGAATACGCCGAGCGCGATCAGGATCAACAGCATGACGATGACCAGGGCGTTGGCCGAAAGCCCGCTTTGCGTGATGATGTTGACAATTCCATTCGTGGCGCCCGAAAACGACAATATTTGAGAAAAGGTCGTTGCTCCGATGATGATGAAGAGAATCATCCCGGAAATAAGCACCGTGCCATGCAGGGATTGCCACAGAACTTTCGGCGTCAACGCTCGGTAGACTGCCGCGAGGACGATCGTCGCGAAAGCGCCGATCGCCGCAGACTCTGTCGGCGTTGCCCAGCCGGCCACCATCGCACCGACGACGAGCCCGAAGATCGAAACCAGCGGCACCACATAGAGTACGAGCGGACTGAACCTCGCCCATCCGCTGTATTCCCTAAAATCGCTATCGGGCGCCAATTCCGGCTTGGATAGCGTGCGCAGGATAATCCACCCGACGAAGAGAACCGAAAGAATGATGCCCGGCATAACTCCCCCGATGAGGAGTTTGGAGATCGAAATGCCGGAGAGACTCCCCAACAGAACGGCAAGGGCGCTCGGCGGAATAAGCATATCAACCGCGCCGATGGCCATGATGGGCCCCGTTGCCATCGTGGGATGATAGCCCCTCGACAGCATGATCGGCACCATCAGGCTGCCGAGCATCGCCGTCGTTGCGATTGTCGATCCCGAGATCGCGCTGAACACGGTTCCGGCCACGACCGCGACCACCGCAAGTCTGCCCGGGACGTGCTTGATAACCCGCTCAATTCCGTCAATGACCTTGACCGCCAAACCGGTGTGAAAAAGCACTTCACCCATCAGGACAAAGAGCGGAATCGGCGTCAGGGAGAACGTGGTGATCGAGGAGACCGAGCTGCGCACGAGCTGGGACAGGCCGGCTTCACCGGCCATAAAAAGGTAAGCTCCAATCAGATTGATAAGGAGAAACGCGAAGCCGACCGGCAATCCGGCGAACATCAGAACGGTTGATCCACCAAGCAGCAACCAGGCCGCAGCTTCCCAACTCATCATGACACCGACACCTGCTCGTTGCGCGGCTGCCGCGGCCCGTCAATGAGGCTTCGCAGCCGGAAGATTGCCTCGAGCGACAACAGCACGAACACACACGGCAGCGGCACCAGGCTCCACCACTCCGGATAAACCACCGTTTTAATCAGCATTGCGTTGCTGCCCGCGCTTCGCCCGGTAACAACGAAGCCGTACCAGACCATCGTCACGCAACAAGCCAGCATCGCGCAGGCAGCAAACAACTCCATCAGCCAGCCGATCCGCGCCGGCACCATGTGGAGCAATATATCGATCCGGATATGCCGTCCGCTTCGCAACAGATACGGCGCCGACAGCAAGGTCATCAGGTAGATCGCAGACTCGGACAAGTCGCTGGCCAAAGCGAAGCCGCGCGGCATCCCTGGCACGGCCACATTGCGCAAGAGCACGTCAACGCAAATGACCAACATCATCCCAAACAGCAACGCACATGCCAGGGACACCAACGCGAGGCAAAGCTTGCCAATCGACCGATCCAGCACATCCATAGACCACACTCTCGACACTGGCGGACGTCGCAAATATCAGCGATTGCCGAACAATGCTTTCAGCTTTTCAGCATGCACGGGGCTCGCCTTGCTCGCAGCCGCCCAAGCGACGCTGTAGGCGGTATCGACGAAGACCTTCGCTTTGTCGCCATCCAGCTTGATCGTCTGGATGCCGGCATCCGCCTGCCGCTTTTCCTCATCGACGGCATACTGCTTCCAGAAGCCGTTGCCGGCCTCCAGCTCCAGCGCCATGCTGTTCAGGAAGTCACGCTGCTTCTCGGTAAGGCTCTTCCATTTGTCCAAATTGACGATGATGGAAACCTCCGCATCGTAAAAGCCCGGATCGACGCGAAATTTGGTGTGCTGCTGCCAGTTCAGGTCGAACAACCCGCCGATCGGCCAGCCATAGCCATCAACAACCCCTCGCTCCAGCGCTGTATAGACTTCACCTGGAGCAGTCGTGACGACATTCGCATTGAGCGCCTGAAAAAACTCGCGATAAACCGGCGTGATCCGGATCTTGAGGCCGGTAAGGTCCGCCTTGTCGATCTTCTTGTTGAGATAGAGATGGAACGGCTGGTTCTCGACCATCCGTGCCAGGTACTGCATGTTGGCTTTCTCGTTCCACACCTTGTTGATGTAGTCGAAGGCTCCGTTCTTTCGTTGCTCAGCGACCGGCCTTTCAGCGAGCTTCAACATGTCGGCTTCGGGCATGACATTGGTGTAAAAAGCCCCCGTCGACAGGGCTATGTCAACGACGCCCGTCTTCACCGCGTTGCCGACTTCAAATGTGGGAATGGCCCGCGGGCCGCCAATGAAGTTTATCTGCAGGATCCCTTTGCCGCGCTCGTTTACCGATTTCACCCACTTCAAAAGATGGGAAACGTAAAAGCTGTTTTCCGGAAAGGCCGTAACGAGACGCAGCGATACTTCCTGCGCCATTGCCGAAGCCTGAAACAGGATCAGGCACGCCACCGCACCCAACAGACGTACGAGCTTCATGTTGTACTCCCCCTATGACCTTTGTCCGGTATCTTCAGAAGCTTAGCTGAACCTTCATGGATCGGCTGCGATCTCCTGCAACCTCGAAGGCGTGTATCGCCTCCTCCAGTCCAAAAACGCCGGTCAGCAGCGGCGCCAGATCCACCCGTTTCTGGTTGATGAGATCGACGGCGAGACCGAATTCTTCATGGAAGCGGAAGGTGCCGCGCATTTCGATCTCCTTGGCCACCACCATGTTCTGCGGGATCGAGACGTCGCCGCCGAGGCCGAGCTGAACCAGGATGCCGCGCGGCCTGAGCACCTCCAGCCCCGAGCGGACCGCCCGTTCGTTGCCGGACGCCTCGAACTGGACATCGAAATAGCCCTTGTTGGCCGAATAGGCGCCGAGTTGATCGGGGGCGTCAGCGACATTGATCACCCGGTCGGCGCCGAGCCCCAGCGCTTTCTGGAGAACCGCGGCCATGACGTCGGTCGCAACGATCTCCCGCGCACCGTGCAGACGCGCCGCCACGATCGCCAGGGCGCCGATCGGGCCGCATCCCGTCACCAGCACCCGCTTGCCGAGCAGCGATCCGGCGCGGTTGACCGCATGCAGGACAACGGCGAACGGCTCCGCAAAAGCCGCCTCGTTGATCGAGACACCGTCGGCGACCTTGTGGCATTGCCAGGCTTCCGCGACGAGGCGCTGGCGAAACGCACCCTGGATATGCGGCATCGGCATCGCGCTGCCGTAGAAGCGCATGTTGAGGCACTGGTTCTGCTGGCCCTTCAGGCAATAGTCGCAGGCGTTGCAGGGCCGGCTCGGCGACACCGCGACGCGGTCGCCGATCGCGAGCCCCGATACCGACGCCCCAAGCGCCTTGATCGTCCCGGCCACTTCGTGACCGAGGATCATCGGCTCGCGCACCCGCACCGTGCCGAAGCCGCCATGGTTGAAATAATGCAGATCCGAGCCGCAGATGCCGCCGGCCTCGACGGCGATCTCGACCTGTCCCGCGCCGGCGGCCTCGGGTTCGCGTTCCTCGACCCGCAGATCGCGGGCAGCATGGATGACGACGGCTTTCATGATGGAACTCCCGCGGCACGAACCTTACAGACTGGTGGTGATCCCGCCATCGACATAGAGCGTGTGCCCGTTGACAAAGGACGACGCCTTGCCGGACAGGAACACGGCGGCGCCGACCAACTCCTCGACATTGCCCCAACGTCCGGCAGGGGTTCGTTTTTCGAGCCAGCCCGAGAACTCCGGATTATCCACCAGCGCCTGGTTGAGCGGGGTCTTGAAGTAACCCGGCGCGAGCGCGTTGATCTGCAGGCCGTATTTGGCCCAGTCGGTGCACATGCCGCGGGTCAGGTTCTTGATCGCCCCCTTGGTTGCGGTGTAGGGCGCAATGCCCGGACGCGCGAGTTCGCTCTGCACCGAGGCGATGTTGATGATCTTGCCCCGGCCGCGCGGGATCATGTGGCGGGCAACGGCCTGGCCGACATAGAACGCGCTCGAAATATTGGTGGCGAGCAATTGATCCCATCTCTCGACGGGAAAGTCTTCCAGCGGCGAGCGGAACTGCATGCCGGCGTTATTGATCAGGATATCGAGCGGCCCGGTATTCTGCTCGATCGCCCCGACGCCATCCTTGGCGGCCTGCGCGTTCGTGACGTCGAAGCCGGCCACCGATACCTTGTGTCCGGCGGACTTAAGTTTCGCCGCGGCCGCCTCCAGCTTGCCCGCGTCGCGGCCGTTGAGGACGATCTCGGCGCCGTGCTCGGCAAGGCCCTGCGCCAGCGCAAAGCCGATGCCCTGCGACGAGCCGGTAATGAGCGCCCGTTGGCCGGTCAGTTGGAACAGTTCAAATGCCATGTAACGACCCCTGCTGGCGTCGGGGGCAACAGCTCACCGCCCGAGCGGCTCCTTGATACCGCTCAATCCAGTCCGCAGGAAGGGCGGAATGGATCTAGATTATCGACAACCCGCCTGGACCGTATCGCGGCTCATGATGCGCGTTGGCGCCTGGGGTGAACGCCGCTCGACTATCTCACGGCTGCATCGAGCCACCCCGGCACCGGTCGTCCTTGACTCGACAGGTAACGCGCCAGCGCGGTGACAACCGGCATCACCGCGGGCCGCAAGGTCATGCGCTCGCGCCACGCAAGCAGCCTCGGTGTCTCCTGCCCCAGCACCGCGCCCATGCGTTCGCCGAACAGGGCAGCCATGTAGAACGCAATGTCTGCGAAGGTGTAATCGCCAGCGAGCCATTCGCGATCAGCCAGAAGCGCATCCATCTCCAGGTAATAGCGTGACGCACGGTCACGTGCTGCGACTGTGGCCGGGTCGTCGGGCCTGTCCTGCAATCCCATCAACTGAACGACGTGCGGGAAGTAGACTTCATCGGACTTCATTTCGAGCAGGCGTGCGGCGGCCCGCGCCGCGGGATTGCGGGGCCACAGCGGCGGCGCCGGCTGCACGTCCTCCAGGTACTCGAAGATCTGTGTCGAGTCGAAAATCTCCACCTCGCCGTCGATCAGCACCGGCACCTGCCGCTTCGGATTGACCCGCAGCACCTCGGGATGTTTCGGCTCGTAGCCGCGATCGCGATCGTATGGCACCATAACCAGCTGGAAATCGATGCCCTTCTCGATCAGGGCGATCTGGACCTTTGCACCAAACATGCTGAGCGCTGCGGAATAGAGGATCATCATTTTCAACTTCTTATTATTTTGAGTGACCGGGTGGGATGAACGCTTGCGCCATGGTCCAATGCATCACAGTTTGATGTCAACGCAAAACCGCAGGAGACCCGTGGAGTGATCGAAGCCAGGCCGGATACGCGCGACAATCCCGTCGAGCGTCCTTGCGGGCGATTGCCGATTCTCGATCAATTCGAGGATTGCGAACTCGCCGAAATCGATGCGTCGGAATGGTACGTGCCAAGCGCAGACGAGGGGCGCCAGCTGGCGCAGGCCGGAGATCGGCTTGGCGTCTATCTGATGGCTTATCGCGTCCGGCAAGCAGCGGAGGTGGGTCGGGGTCTTTGCAATCGGATCATCCCGGCGCGTCTGGATCCTGCCGCCCTTGACGAGATCCTTGAAATCGAGACCGCATTTCCCGATGCGGTGATCGTCGCCTACGAACGTCCGCTGCGCCGACGCTAATGACGTTGCCGGCAACAGCGTGAGTTTGAGCGGAAGCAGCCCTCCTCAAGGAATCAATGACCTGCCGCCACACGCGCTCGCCTCGAGGCGATCAGATGATGTGGAAGTCCGCGGCATTCACCGTCCCGCTTAGCCCCGTAAGATCGATTCGGGCAAACAGGACCTTGTTGCCCGCGCCGTTGCCGTCGGCATCGTAGTAGAGATTGCCGTTGCCGGTGTCGTACAGAACGAAATCATTCCCATCCGCAGCATCGCCACCAGCGCTTGCGCGGAAGTTGGCTGCATTCAGGACGCCTGTGGTAGACAGGGCGGTGAAAATTGAATTCTCCAGTTGTATGTCGTCCGCGGTGCTGGCGTTGAAATCCTTGATCGTGTCCACATTGGTTGTTGCGTCGAGCGCAGTGTCAAAGACAAACACGTCGTTGTTGCCTCCGCCGAATAACGTGTCGTTGCCGGCGCCACCGTGGATTTCGTCATCGTTCGATTGACCAAACACAGTATCGTTTCCGGAACCGGCCAGGATGATGTCCCCAGCGCCTCGCGCGAAGATGACATCGTCGCCGACGACGGCACCACCGGTAACGGTGTCGCTCGCGTTCGTGCCCGTGATAACGCTGAAGGTCTCGGTGAAAGTGCTCGTCCCCTGGGTAACTTGCACTGACAGTTCATACACGCGATCGTCGTCCAGGTTGTTGGCACTGATAACACCAGACGAACTCACTGTAAGATCCCCGGCAAAGCCACTAGCCGCTCCGCCCGCAAGAGTCGTCGCGCTGAGACCTGTGGAGGCGAACGAATATGGCTGGGCGCCGCCATCCGGGTCGACGACCGAAATTTGCCCGAAGGCGCCGTTCGGCAACGAATTTCCTGGGCTACCTGTGTAGGTGAAGTTCAGGTCGCTGGCCGCATCGTTGACGCCGTCGATGGTCACCGTCGCGGTGGCGGTACTGGTGGTGCCCTGGGCGTCGGTTATCGTGTAGGTGAAGGTGTCGGTCGTGCTCTGACCCACCGCCAGCGCATCCAACACGTTGCCGTCGGCCGTGTAGGTCACGACGTCGTCGCTGAAGTTGAGCGGCGTACCGCTGTCGCTGAGAACCACCGAGCCCTTGGCGCCCTGCGTCACCGCGGTAATCTTCAGCGTCGAGGTCTCGCCGCTATCCGGATCCGTGTCGTTCGACAGCAGGAGGGATCGCAGGTTAGCCGTGGTGGCATCTTCGTTCACCGAGGTGCTGTCATTGACCGCAACCGGGGTGTCGTTGGTGCCGTGGATGGTCACCGTCGCGGTGGCAGTATTGATGGCGCCCTGGGCGTCGGTTATCGTGTAGGTGAAGGTGTCGGACGTGCTCTGACCCACCGCCAGTGCATCCAGCATGTTGCCGTCGGCTGTGTAGGTCACGACGTCGTCGCTGAAGTTGAGCGGCGTACCACTGTCGCTGAGAACCACCGATCCCTTGGCGCCCTGCGTCACCGCGGTGATCTTCAGGGTCGCGGTCTCGCCGCTATCCGGGTCCGTGTCGTTCGACAGCAGGAGGGACCGCAGGTTAGCCGTAGTAGCATCTTCGTTCACCGAGGTGCTGTCATTGACCGCAACCGGGGTGTCGTTGGTGCCGGTGACGGTGATCACCAGGTTGGCCGGTGCCGAGGTGGCGGCGTTCTCGTCGGTCGCGGTGAAGGCTATGGTGAGCACCAGCTCCTCGCCGGCGTTGAGCGCGTCATAGCTCGAGGCGTCGAAGCTGTAGCTGCCGTCCGCATTGAAGCTGAGGCCGGCCGGCGCCGGATCGACCAGCGCGTAGGTCAG
>NZ_JAFCLR010000052.1:0-52138 GCF_018131065.1 Bradyrhizobium sp. AUGA SZCCT0431
ATTGAAAGGGCGCAGGGAAGACCGGGTGCGCGCTGCACCCGCGGTCCCGTGTGCAATTTGCACAGAAAAATGCGCACACGAGCATACAGGTCCAGCGGAGAACACCCGGCCTTCCCTGCGCAATGGCTTTACGGCTTATATCGTGCTCTCCCTGGTGAACGGGCTTTCTTGCCACCATCGCTCCTGATCAGCTTTTGGCTTCTCAGGAACTTGACACCAGCAACGGGGCGCCAGGACCACACGACTTCGCCGTACGCTTCAGTGCCGTTCGTCGCCAGCACCTCAGCGTCCACCGCAACCCGTCCAACGTCCGTGACGACGGCCGACGCCCTTCTGAGTAGGACGGGATGGCGATATATGTGCGCCTGATTTTCCTTCTGGTAAACAGAAATATTTTTTATTCTGGGGCTTGACATGATTTCCGTAAATCAGAAGTGATTTGCCCGTCGGGTTGATTTGTCGCAACTGTCCGCTGTTGTAATCGTCGTCCCGGCCTTGTGCCGGGACCCATACCCACCAGCGGCAATTGGTACAGACGCTGGTCGTTATCTTCCTTTTTCACCTATGTCCGCCGCGGCGTATGGGTCCCCCGATGCGCAATTGCGCATCTGAGCTCAAGGCCGGGACGACGATGGCTACAACACCTGATGCACGTCGATGACGACGCGGTCGGCGTGGCGGGCGGCGGAGCCGATGAAGAGGTTTTCCATCAGCCAGCGGTATTTTTCGTGGCCGGTCTCGAATTTCGGCACGGTGCGGAAGTAGATCAGCTTGGGATCGACCGGCTCGCCGCGCTTCAGCTTTTGCAGCAGATCGACCGGGCCGAAACGAAGGCCCTTGTTCTCGACATAGACGGTCGCGCCGTCGTCGGTCTCGAAGGCGTATTTCGCCTCCAGCTCGATCAATTCGTTGGGCCGAATAACTTGAAAATCCGCGCCGAACGCGCAGACTTTTCCGTTGACGCCTTCGCCGCGCACCTCGCCGCCGAGGATCGGGATGATCCGCCGCACGCCGTGACCGGTTTCGCCGGCCGATGTCACCTCGCCGATGCGGACGGTGAGCGTGAAGACATACTTGGTCTCAAGCTGAGGTTTCATCGGGTTAACCCATCATGCGTTGCGGCAGCCAGAGCGCCAGGATCGGAAATGCAATCAGGATCACCAGGCGGATCAGGTCGGTCACGACGAACGGGATCACGCCGCGGAAGATGGTGGTGAACGACACGTCCTTGACCACGCTCTTGATGACGAAGACGTTCATGCCGACCGGCGGATGGATCAGGCCCAGTTCCACCGTCATCACGATGATGACGCCGAACCAGATCGGGTCGAAGCCGAGATGCATGATGACCGGGAAGATGATCGGCACCGTCAGGATGATCATGGCCATCGCGTCCATCAGGCAGCCCAGCACCAGATACATCACCATGATCAGCGCGAGGATGCCGTAGGGGCCGAGCCCGAGGCCGGTGAGCAGTTCGGTGACCTTTTGCGGGGTCTGCGTCACCGTGAGGAAATAGCCGAAGATCAAGGCGCCGATCAGCACGGTGAATACCGCCGCTGCCGTGCGGGTCGCCTGCAGCAGCGAGTTCAGGATTTTTTCCTTGTTCAGCCGCCCGGTGAGCACGCCGATCAGGAACGCACCGGTGGCGCCGACACCGCCCGCCTCGGTCGGGGTGAAGCGTGGCAGGAACGGCAGGCCGTAAAGCCCGCCGATCACGAAGACGAACAGCAGCACCGGCGCCCAGATGTCTTTCAGGCCGGCAAAGCGTACGCGCCAGGTGGTTTGCGGTCCCTTCGGCAGGAAATCGGGCCGGAACCAGCCGATCAGCGAGATCGTGACCATGTACATGGCCATGGCGAGCAGGCCGGGAATGATGCCGGCCATGAACAGCTTGCCGATGTCCTGCTCGGTGATGATGCCGTAGACCGCCAGCACCGTCGATGGCGGCAGCATCGCGCCCAGCGTGCCGCCGGCCGCGATCACGCCGGTGGCGAAGGATTGCGGATAGCCGAAGCGGCGCATTTCCGGATAGGCGACGGCGGAGAATGTCGCGGCCGTCGCCACCGACGAGCCGCAGATCGCGGCAAAGCCGCCGCAGGCAGCGACCGTGGCGATGCCCAGCCCACCGCGCAAATGGCCGACAAAGCCGTTGGCGGCGCGAAACAGCTCGCGGCTCATTCCGGAGTTGCTGACGAAGGCGCCCATCAGCAGGAACATCGGAATGACGCCGAACGTATAGTCGGTCACCGTGCGCATCGAGGTCTGGCCGACCATTTTCAGCGCCGGGGAAAAACCGACGAGATATCCAAAGCCGGTGACACCGACGAGGCCCATCGCCATGCCCACCGGCACGCGCAGCAGCATCAGCGCGAACAGCGCGACAAATCCGAGAATGGCGACGGCGTCGGTGCTCATGATGCCCTACTCCACCGTGGTTTCTTTGGCATCATGGATGTCTTCCGGATGGAAGATCAGGCGGTAGGTGCGGATCGCGATCAGCAGCACCGCGGAGGCGTCGCCCGCCCACGCGATCGCGAAGAACGGCCAGGTCGGCATCCGCATGTCGAAGGTCAGGACATTGTCGTTGTAGGTGCCCTGCACCTTGTCGAACAGCGTCCAGGTCTGCACCGCCACCACGAACAGCAGCACCAGGGTGGCGAAAACGTCGATCATCCGCTGGTATTTCGGACCGACATTGGCCCAGACCAGATCGACGGTGATATGCCCGCCGCGATAGCTGGTTGCCGCGATGCCCCAGAAGATCAGGATGCCGAGCATCATGCGGCCGATGTCGAAGGAATCCGGGATCGAATAGTTGAAGATGTTACGCAGCAGCACGGCCAGGAAAATGTTGGCGGCGACGATGCCGACAAATGCCGCCGCGATCCATTCGATCGTATCGATGAAACGATCCATCGAAGCGCGATTCATGTGGGGAGGTCCTAAGACTTAAGCGAGTTGATGAAAATTCGGTGGCGCCCAGAATTCAGTTCACCTCTCCCGCTTGCGGGGGAGGTCGGCGCGAAGCGCCGGGTGGGGGCTCTCTCCACACGAAGATTCTCACTGCGGCGACACCCCCACCCCGCCCTCCCCCGCAAGCGGGAGAGGGAGAACCACGAGTCTTCTACTGCGCCAGGGCGTTGTGTTTGGTCAGTTCGGCGCGGAGCTCGGTCATCGCCGCATCCGGGTCGCCGCCGGCTTTCTTGACGTTGTCCGCCCAGGTCTTGATCAGCGGCTCGGACGCCTTCTTCCACAGCGCCGTCTGCTCCGGGGACAGTTTGTAGACTTCGTGGTCGGGCAGCGCCTTGATCTTCTCGACACCGGAGTTCTCGTAGATGCCCCAGGGCCCGCCGACGCGGCCGGCGGCCTCGGTGTTGCAATTGTTGTCGATCGCCTTCTTCTGGCGGTCGGACATCTGGTTGTACTTGTCCTTGTTCATCACGAAGGCAAAGGTCGTGACATAGATCGGCGCCTCGATGTGATACTTCGTCACCTTGTCGATGCCGAACAGCAGCACCGATCCCCACGGGAAGGTGACGGCGTCGGCGACGCCGCGCTCGATGATGTCGCGGACCTCGGGCGCCGACGACTGCACGTTGGTGCCGCCGAGCAGGGTGACGTAATTCGCCATGGTGGCGTGGGCGGGGCGGATCTTCATGCCCTTGATGTCGTCGGGCACCACGATCTTCTTGGTGCGCGAATGGAACGTGGAGGGCGAGTGAATGAAGCCGAGGCAGAACTTGACGTCCTTCATCTCCTTCTCGGCATATTTGCGGTACCAGGCGTCGAGCGCCATCGAGCCGCCCTTGGCGTCCGACATCAGGAACGGCAATTCACCGGCGCCAATGATCGGGAAGCGGCCGGGCTGATAACCCGGGTTGATATAGGTGACGTCGGCGATGCCGTCGCGCGCCATGTCATAATGGTCGAACGCCTTGCCGAGCTGCTGGGCCGGGAACACCTTGTATTTGATGGTGCCGCCGGATTCCTTTTCGACCGCGGAGCCCCAGTCTTCCAGCGCCTTCTGCAGCGGGTGCGACGCCGGCACCCAATGCGACAATTTCAATTCGAAGTTTTTTTCCTGCGCCATCGCAGGCGTCACACTGGCGGCGAGCAGCAGCGCCAAAAACGCTTTTCTCATCGACATTCTCTCCCTTTGCGCATGAAGGCGGGCTTGGCGCCCGGTCGCGTTATTTAACATGTTATATAGTTGGCGCGGCTTTTCAAGCCGGACGTTTGGTGCGGCGCTTCCACTCGTCCATCGACAGGACGGCCTTGCGGTGCAACGCAACAAAAGACAATGTTTCGCACCAACGCTCTTTGCGAAAATTGTTATATGATATAATTATCATTGCAACACCTCGCGCAAGCGTCGGCGTGCCAATCTGTATCAGACCATGGGAGCAAGCAATTGCGGACTAAAGTCGCAATCATAGGCGCCGGGCCGGCTGGATTGTTGCTTGGGCAACTACTTCACCGCTACGGCATCGATAACGTCATTCTCGAGCGCCAGACCCCGGAATATGTGCTCGGCCGCATCCGCGCCGGCCTCCTGGAAGAGGGCACCGTGGCGCTGCTCGACGAGGTCGGCGCCGGCGCGCGCGCCCATCGCGAGGGCCTGGTGCACCATGGCGTGGAACTGGCGTTCGGCGGCGCGCGGCACCGTATCGACATGCACGCGGCGACCGGCAAGACGGTCATGATCTACGGCCAGACCGAGGTCACGCTCGACCTGATGAACGCGCGCAAGGCCGCCGGCCTCACCACGGTCTATCAGGCCAGCGAGGTCAAACCGCATGATTTCGACACCGACCGCCCACGCGTCACGTACACCAAGGACGGCGTCAGCCACGAGATCACCTGCGACTTCATCGCCGGCTGCGACGGGTTTCACGGCGTCAGCCGCGCCAGCGTCAAGCCATCGGCGATCCAGACGTTTGAGCGGATCTATCCGTTCGGCTGGCTCGGGATTCTTTCCGAAACCCCGCCGGTCAGCCCTGAACTGATCTATTCCAACCATGCGCGCGGCTTTGCGCTGTGCACCATGCGCTCGACCCACCGCAGCCGCTATTACGTGCAATGTCCGCTCGACGACCATATCGACCAATGGCCGGACGAGCGGTTCTGGGACGAACTGAAACGCCGGCTCGACCAGAAGGCGGTCGATGAACTCGTCACCGGGCCGTCGATCGAAAAGAGCATCGCGCCGTTGCGCAGCTTTGTCGCCGAGCCGATGCGGTTCGGAAAAATATTCCTGGCCGGCGATGCCTCCCACATCGTGCCGCCGACCGGCGCCAAGGGATTGAATCTGGCGGCCAGCGACGTGCATTACCTCTCGCAGGCGCTGCGCGAATATTACGACGAGAAATCCTCCGCCGGGATCGACAATTATTCGGCGAAGGCGCTGACGCGGGTCTGGAAGGCGGTGCGGTTCTCGTGGTGGATGACCTCGATGCTGCACAAATTCCCCGATCAGGGCGAGTTTGGCGCGCGGATTCAGCTCGCGGAGCTGGAATATCTGGTCAGTTCGAAAGCCGCGTCGGCGTCGCTGTCGGAGAATTACGTGGGGTTGCCGCTTTAGCTCACCACCGTCATTGCGAGCGAAGCGAAGCAATCCACCTCACCGCACGACGAAAAATGGATTGCTTCGTCGCTACGCTCCTCGCAATGACGCGTGGCGACAGTAGTGCCCACCTCGTTCGCTTCCCGGATTCTACGACCGTTACTTGATCAGGAAATTCCTCGTCGTCGCCAGCACGGTGCCGCAGAGCGTCTCCTGCTCTGCCGATACGATGTAGACGTCGGCGGCGCCCACCGAGTTGGTGCGGCCGGCCTGCAGCACCCGGCCCCGCGCGCGCAGCTTCTCGCCTTTGGCGACGCCGGTCATCTTGATCGTGAAGTCGAGCGTTGCGGTCGCCCATCCGCGCGGCAGCAGGGACAGGCAGGACGATACGGCGGCGACGTCGCCGGCGGTGCCGACCATCGAGGCCGGGAATTGCCCCGGCGGCCCCGAGAAGCGATCGTCGAACGGCAGTTCGATCACGACCTCGCCTGGCGCAGCCGAGGCGACGCGGATGGCATATTCCCGCACGAAGGCCAGCGTGGAGATGAAGGATTCGATTTCCTTCCGATCGAGATGCGTTTCTGCCATGGCCTCAACCCTCCATCAGCGGACTTGCAGTGCGCTCGCAAGCGACTTTGCGACGTCGTCGATCGGCGCTGAGCTGGCCTCGACACGCGACAGGATCAGCGCGCCTTCGATCGCGGACACGGTCAGCGTCGCGAGCCGCTTTGCCTCGGCCTTGCCAAAACCGTCGCGCAGCAGCGCGCGCACGATCACGGCACGCCAGCTGTCGAACGCCTCGCGCCCGGCGGCCGTCAGCATGGCGGATTGCGGCGCGGCCTCCAGCAGCGTGGTCGAGATCGGGCAGCCGTCGCGAAAACCCGACTTGGCCATCCAGCCCGCCAGCAATTTGCAATAGGCCCGGATCATCGACGCCGCGCTGTCATGCTCCTTCTCAAGCTTCTCCAGCGTCGCGACGAGGCCGGCACCGGCAAAACGGATCGCGGCTTCGGCGATCTGGTCCTTGCCGTCGGGGAAATAGTGATAGAGCGAGCCTTTCGGGGCGCCACTGACCTCGGCGATCTCGTTGATCCCGGTCGCGGCAAAGCCGTTGCGGCGGAACAGCGCCGCCGCCGCCCGCACGATCGCGCCGCGATGCCTTGGCGGGGCCGACATGCCTTCCCTCCGTTTGTTCGATCGGCGAATATTATATAGACTGGTCTAGATACTCAAGGCACAATCACGGCTCTGCCGCAGGCGTTTCAAACGGGTGCCGAAATCCCGTTTAAAACTTTGTAGGCGGTGCGTTCCGCAGCACGATCGCGTTCAATGGAACAGCCCGCCATTCGCCCATGAGATGAGACACAACCAATGACCGCGACCGAAATCCCCGATGGCTTTGAGCTTCACACCCGCAAGAGCCCACTCACCGAGCCATGGGAGCCGCTTTATGCCAAGCGGACCGACAAGGCCGTGATCATCGGGCTGCGACTTGCAAAACCGCACACCAACGGCCGCGGCCTCATTCATGGCGGGCTGATCGCGGCCCTCTCCGACAACGCGATGGGCTATAGCTGCGCGCAGGCGACGAACTGGACGACGTCATTCGTGACGATCGGGCTCGCGGTTGACTTCGTCGGCACCGCTGAGGTCGGGCAGTGGCTCGCAATCGAGACCGAGGTGATCAAGACCGGCCGCACGATCTGCTTTGCGCAGAGCCTGATCAAGGCCGACGATGTCGTGATCGCGCGCGCCAACGCGACGTTCCGCGTGGTGCCGAAGAAGGCGCCCGTCGCAACAGAACAGGTGTGACGCGGTCGGTTGCAGTCAGCCGAAATGCCAATCCGCACTCTCAGTCACGAGATCGATGAAGGTCCGCACCTTGGCCGACAGCAGCCGCGAGGTCGGATAGACGATGTGGATCGGCAGCGCCGGCTGCTCGAATTCCGCCAGCACGATTCGGAGCCTTCCTGCTTTCAGTGAATCGGCGGCCTGATAGGCCAGCACCCGGGTCAGGCCCCCGCCCGCTTCCGCATACTGGATCGCGGCGTCGGCGCTGTTGGAGGTAAACCGCGGCGTGCTCGAGACGCGGATCTCACGGCCTTCGGCGGCAAAGCGCCAGTCCGGTGCAGCGGTCATGGCGCCGAAATGGATGGTGTCGTGCGTAGCGATCGCCTCCGGCGTTTTGGGCTCCCCGCGCCGCTTGAGATAATCCTTCGAGGCCACCACGATCCGCCGCATCTCGCCGACATGTCGCGCGACCAGCGTCGAGTCCGGCAAATGGCCGATCCGCACCGCCAAATCGACGCCCTCTTCCACCAGATTGATCATGCGGTCCGACAGCCTGAGTTCGGCCGAGACGTCGGGATAGCGTTTCAGATAGGCCGTCATCACAGGGCTGACGTGAAGCCGCCCAAAACCGTTCGGGGCGGATACCGCCAGCCGGCCGCCCGGCCTGGTGCGCTCGCCCTCGGCGGCGCTTTCGGCCTCCTCGACATCGCTGAGGATCTGGCGGGCGCGCTCCAGGTAACGGGCGCCGGTATCCGTGAGCGTCAGGGATCGGGTGGTCCGCTGCAGCAGCCGGGCGCCGAGACGGTCCTCCAGCGCCGCGATCAGCCGCGTCACGCCTGATGGCGACAGCCCGAGCTTGCGCGCGGCGGGGGCAAAGCCCTGCAAATCGGCGACGGTGACAAAGGCCTGCATGGCATCGATACGGTCCATGCCATTATTTCATATATTGCAATAGTGTCGTGTCAATCGGGATGATTGTTTTAAATCTGCGCGGGATCATCTTGGAAGAGAAGAACGGGCGCCGTTAGCGCCTTTGGTAAGAGGGTTGCTCCGATGTCAGATGCTCAAACCGATTCCGGCCAAACCTATTCCAGCGACGTCGCCTTCACCCCGGCGGTGAAGGCGGTGCAGGCCCGTAAGGGATCGCGCGACGCCTATGCCCGCGTCGAACAGAGCGGCGGCTGGCGCACCGAGATCGACGAAAATCTCGCGGGCTTCCTGGGCGAAACCAACAGTTTCTATTTCGCCACCGCCTCGGCCGCCGGCCACCCCTACATCCAGCATCGCGGCGGCCCGAAGGGCTTTGTCAAAATCATCGACAAGAACACGATCGCGTTCGCCGATTACAGCGGCAACCGGCAATACATCACGCAAGGCAATCTGTCGGAGAACCCGCAAGCGCATATCTTCGTGATGGACTATGCGCACCGGAGGCGCGTCAAGATCTGGGGCCAGGCGCGCGTGGTCGATGACGACCCGGCGCTAACGCTGGCGTTGATGCCGAAGGGATATAAGGCGCGGCCTGAACAGGTCATCCTGTTCCGGATCTCGGCATGGGACACCAATTGTCCGCAGCACATCCCGCAAAAATTCGACGCGGGCGACGTCGCGACGGCCTTGGCCTCTCGCGACGCCCGCATCGCCGAGCTCGAGGCGGAACTGGCCGCGTTGAAGGGCCGGCCGGCTTCGGCGAACTGAGCTGTGTGGTGATCAATCGATCATGTCCGCTTGGCCGCCAGTCGCGGTAGCATCAGGGCTGAAGCGGCACGGACCTGGAAACCGGAAGGCATCGCACGCGCTGGACGACTGGCGAACATTCAAGGAGACGCCATTGCCTGGAACAGTCGCTTCCCGAGTCGCGGCGTTGCTGATGCTTTGGTGCGTCCCTGGTGCGCTGGTGGCTGATGCTTGGGCCGCAGCGCTGGAGCGCGTAGAGTTTGAAAGCGCCTCCCAGCGGCTCGTTTCAGGCACGCTCATTCCGGGCGAGCGCATCCAGGGCGATCTGGCCAAGCCGGATGGCGCAGGCCCTTTTCCCGCGGTCATCGGACTGCACGGCTGTGCCGGGATGCACGACACGACAAAGCAAAAATTGACCGATCAACTTGTCGCCCGGGGCTATGTCGTCCTGCTCGTCGACAGCTATGCAACGCGTCTTGGTACCGATCACGCCTGCACATCAAGCGCGTTTGCCACCTTCATCAGGCGCAGGCCGGATGCCTACGGAGCGCTCGTCTTCCTGGCTGGGCAAACCTTCGTCGATCCCCGCCGTGTGGCTGCGGTCGGCTTCTCGGCAGGCGCTCGGGTTGCCCTCTCTGTGGCGGAGCCCAATTCGTTCGAACTGTTCGGCCCTCCAAGCAATCTGCAGTTCCGGGCGGCGGCGGCGTTCTATCCTCCGTGTCAACAGGCCATGGCGCGTCCGGGGATCCCCACGCTCATCTTCATTGGGGCCCTCGACGATTGGACGCCGGCGGCAGACTGCTCCAGTAAAATCGCCAGCTGGGGCAACGAGGGACCGCCAGTCGAGTTGGTTGTCTATCCCGGCGCGTACCATGGATTCTATTACCCGCACCTCAAGCCCGGCGCGACCCTGTTTGGTCACTGGCTGGAATACAACGGCGAGGCAGCGGGCAATGCAAGTCAGCGCCTGCACCAGTTTCTCGATCGCCACCTCAACTAGGGGCATGCCGATAACTGGTGAGACACATCAGGCGGGTTGGATCAAAATGAAAACTCGCCCGTGTCGTCCACGGGCGAGTTCCTAAACGTCATCCGATCAGTAATAGCTTCGGCAAACGTTGATCACACCGTAGGAAGTCACGCGCCAGCAGCCGTAGCCGGCGTGGTGGTAATGACCGTGGTGGTGGTGACCGTGGTGGTGATGGCCATGATGATGGTGGCCATGATGGTGATGGCCGTGGTGATGGCCGTGATGGCCATGGTGATGGCCGTGGCCGCCATGGCCGTGGCCACCGTGCCCGCCGTGGCCACCATGCCCGTGACCACCAGCGAACGCCGCGCTGTTGATAGACAGCGAGGCAGTGCTCAGAGCGAGAACTGCAATCGCCGAAACAATGAGCTTCTTGATCTTCGTCATAGTCATTCTCCCGATTGGTGCAGCGCGAGTACCGCCTGCTGTGATCGGGAACGTAGCCAAGCTCAAAGTCGCGCGATGTGACGGAGATCACTCAAGCCGCGTGCCAGTTCCTACCCGGGACGCCGGAGACGCGGAGAATTGGCTTCGCGTCATTCGCGGCAGGTTTGATCGAACGCCGGCGACTTCCGGTCTACCCCCGCTAAACATCGCGCGGCTGCGTGCGCGCCACGACACCTCTGACGGTTTGCCGAAGCCTCACGCGCCGCTTTCCGGTCCTTGATCCAGATCAAGTTGATCGCCTTCAATCTGCCTTGAAATCCGGCTGCACTCATTTTGTAATTGAGTTCGTCCGATGCAGAGCTGGATCCGAACACCGATTGCGATCGTGGTGGCGCTCGCGTCTTTGGGCGCGATCACCGAGCGGGTGCGCGAGCCCGATGTCACCGACACTGAAATTCGCATAGGGAACGTTATGCCCTATAGCGGGAGTTTGGAGGCGTTCGGAGCTATCGGAAAGGCCGAAGCCGCGTATTTTGAGATGATCAACGAGCGTGGCGGGATCAACGGCCGCAAGGTGCGCTTCATCTCCCGTGACGACAAATCCAATCCGTCGACCGCCCTGGAACTTACACGCGACCTGATCGAGACAGAGAATGTCCTGCTGATGTTCGGTTCTTTCGGAACTCCGGGGAATTTTGCCGTCCGCACATACCTGAACGAGCGGCAAATTCCTCAACTCTTTGTCGCCTCCGGAGACGATCATTTGAGCGATCCAACCCTGTTCCCCTGGACAATGGGCTGGCAACCCTCGATTCGAGAAGAGGGGCGCATCTACGCCAACTACATCCAGGCGTTCTACCCCGGAAAAAGGATCGTCGCGCTTTGGCAAAACGATCATTTTGGTCGTGAACTGTTCAGGGGGCTGCAAGACGGGCTCGGGGACATCGCCCGGATGATCAAGGTCGACATCGCCTACGATGTCGCAGACGAGCATCTGGGCACTCACGTATCGGTCCTGAAGCGATCGGGCGCCGAGATTTTTGTATTTGCGGGCGCGCCTGCGGACCTGACGAAAGTGATCCGAAGCGCGGCGGAACTGAACTGGCACCCGGTGTTCCTGCTGAACCACATGTCGTCGTCGATTGCGACGGTGCTAAAGCCTGCCGGCCCGGAAAAGGCCCTCGGCGTCATCACCGCTACCTTCCTGAAGGATGCCAATGATCCGGTCTGGAAGGACGAACAAGCCGTCAAGGACTGGCAGGCTTTCATTGAAAAATACAACCGGGCCGGAGGCAACGACGACAGCGCCGCCATGTTCGGCTACGCGGCCGCCGAGACACTCGCCCAGGTGCTCAGACAATGCGGCGATGACCTGTCTCGCGACAACGTCATGAAGCAGGCAGCGGCCCTCGAAGACTACCAGGGCTCGATCTTGCTACCCGGAATCAAAATCAACACTGGACGTTGGGATTTCCGGCCGATCAAACACCTGCGACTGGTTCAATTCGACGGCCGTAGTTGGCAACCAATCGGCGACGTGCTCGAAACGGCTTTCTCCCGGGCCCAAAAATAGCTGCGTCCGGGCGAAACAACAGACCAATCTGCGTCGGAGAAGCGGACGACGAGCAAACCTGCCCGTCGCCGATCTCTGAGTTCATCCTTACGCAGCCTCCTGCTGCAGCGGCGCCCAGCCGAATTCGGGATAATATTGCAGCATCATCCGGTCGACATAGGCGGTCAGGTTGCCGAACTTCTCGGTCTGCTGCCGCAGCGGTGATTCGAAGTACGGCGTCAGGATGCCGGCAATCGCACCGAAGGCGGTGGCATCGGTGCCGCAAGGCGTGTCGCCAAACAGATAGGGCTTGTCGCCGAGCTGAACCGACAGTGCAAACAGCGACCGGACCGCAAGATCGACATCCTCTTCCGGAGCGTGGCGGCCGAGGCCGCTCAACAGATAGTTCTCCGCCACCCGGAACTGCGCGTCCTCGCGCAGTTTCTCACGCAGGTGCTCCGGCGCGCCGTCGAAGAAGTGCGCCGGTCCCTTGGCGAAATTCTCGGTATCGACCCAGCGGGCGCCGACCAGCGCCCAATAGACATGGTGCTCGATCATCCGCTCGAACGCCCAGGCTTGCGCCCGCGCCTGCAGCGACAGCGGCGCGTCGAAATCGAAGCCGTATTTGCCCTCGATATGGGCGCGGATGAAGGTGGAATCGGCGATGCTCTCGGCCTCGTCGACGATGTATGGCAGCTGCCCCTTGGGCGAGGCCGGCGGCATCGCCTTCTCCTTGCGATAGGCAAGACCAGCCATCTTCAGCTGGACCTCGGTCTTGGTCACAAAGGGGCTGATTTCCGGCAAGCCAAAGCCGGTGCCGAAGCCATAGAGCGTGATCATCCGAAAAACTCCTGATTTCCTTAAGAACGTGGGGAAAGCCTAGCGACGCCCTGCTGCCACCGTGGTGTCAGCAGCAGCAGCAATGCCGGCCGCGACCTTCTTCTTCCCGCGGCGCACGGCGCCCACGGGCCCACGACAGCAACTGCCCTTGCGCAAAGGCGCACATTGCTGTGAATGAGCGCCATGCCAGCTCGACCATCGCCCAGCGCAGATCTGACGTGACGCAGTGGATGGAAACCAGCTGTTCCAGGGCGAAGGCCTGGGTATCCACCAGACGCCGGCGGCTTCCCAGGGGGCCAAATTCGCTGAAAATCGTCATGGACAAATTCCCTTCAGTTGAGGTGTTGTCCCGATATACAGACCCCCTGCTGCCAACATGCTGTCAGCATCGGCCAGGCGGGCCTATGAAAAGTGGACTTGCGAAAAGCGACCAGAAAAGAGACTCGCCATGAGACGCGCCGACCGGCTGTTCCAGATCATTCAGGTGCTCCGGCGCACGCGAAAGCCACTGACGGCGGACGCGATCGCGGCCGAACTCGAGACCTCGAAACGCACCATCTATCGCGACATCGCAACGCTCATCGAACAGCACGTGCCGATCCGCGGCGAGGCCGGCATGGGCTACATCCTGGAGAAGGGATTCGACCTGCCGCCGTTGATGCTGACACCCGACGAGATCGAGGCCGCCGTGCTCGGCGCGCAATGGGTCGTAGGCCATGCCGATCCCGTGCTGGCGCGCGCCGCGCAGGACCTGATGGCGAAGATCGCCGACACGGTCCCGGAACGGTTGCGGCCTTTTGTTCTCGAACCTGCAAGCCGCGCTCGGTCGGTCTGGAACCGGGAACCTGACCGTATCGACATGGTGCGGACACGCGCCCAGATTCACGAGGGCAAGAAGATCACCCTGGACTATCGCGATGAACATGGCCGCGAGAGCAAACGCACGATCTGGCCGATTGCGATCGGCTATCACGAGGCGGTGCGGATCATGGCGGCGTGGTGCGAGCTGCGGAAGGATTTCCGGAGCTTTCGCACCGACCGGGTCGTCGACGCGGTGTACCACGACGAAAAATATCCGGAGCGGCGCGATTTGCTGCGGGCGAAATGGCGGCGCAGCCTGGTCTGGGAAGCCCCAAAGGATACCTGACCAATCCGCGACTGGCCGGGCGCATCATTCCGCGCTAAACGGCAGCGATGGATGAAGCCGGATCAACATCTGCCAGCGAAAGCCCCTGCCAGGCCTGCGGCGCCTGCTGCAGCTATTCGCAGAATTGGCCGCGATTCACGACCGAGGATGATGCCGACCTCGATCTGATACCGGAAAAGTTCGTGAACGAGCGGCAGTCGGGAATGCGCTGCGACGGCGACCGCTGTTCAGCGTTGTCAGGCAAGGTCGGCGAGGCGACGGCGTGCACCATCTATGCGGTGCGGCCCGAGGTATGCCGGACCTGCATGCCCGGCGATCCCGAATGCGCGATGGCGCGGAAAAGGCATGGGCTGGCGGTGCTAGTGTAGTTCACCGCCGTCGTCACGGCCTTGAGCCGGGACCCATACGCCGCGGCCCGTGTTGTTGGAAAAGGAAGATAACAACCAGCGTGCGAAACAATTTCCGCTGGTGGTTATGGGTCCCGGCTCAAGGCCGGGACGACTGAAGGAGACTTACGCCGGCACCGCTTCGGCGAGGTCTTCGTCGTCGAGATCTTCAATCGGAGCGAAGGTGGAGAGCGGCTTGGTCGAGAGCGTGATCGGCTTGCGGTTGCCGTAGGACGACGAGGGTGCGGAGCGCGCGGCCGGTCCGCGGGACAGCGCGTAGAGGGTCGAGCCGACGCGCCCGCCCAGCGAGATCAGCTCGCGCTCGGTGCAACTGGCGGCAATGGCAAGGGCCAGCGAGTGCAGGTGGCTGCGGCGGTAGCAGAACAGCGCCAGCATCGCGCGCGTCTCGGAGGAGACACTCTCCACCAGAAGCGGCAGGCCGTTGGCGTTGGCGCGGTACATCTCGCCGAGCAACTCGTCCCGGACCGGGCAGAAATCGTTCTCGAAGGCTTCGCGGCTTGAAAACATTGCGGTTCTCCCTATGCGGAAGATGCAGTGCAATACTCTAACGAAAGGTTAACCACCCGTACCAGTAGTGTTCCGGTGCTCTTGCCAGTTTCGACCAAATCGGACCGGCGCGGCCGGTGATTCGCCTGGCGCGAATTGCGCCTAAATCCCTACAGCCACAGGCTGGCCGGCGGTCACGTGCAGACCAGGCTAGGCTATGCGTGAGGGAGGCTGGTGCCTATCCGGAATACTCCGGTCCGCCAGAGCCTTTTCCGTTCCGATGGAATCGGAACGGCGGCTCTGGATTCTTGTTTTGATGCGTTTTCTTTACGCGAACCGGTATCCACCCCCCGGATCAAGTCCGAGGGCATGCTTCGCTGGAAAACGCTCTGACCGGATCAGTTCGCCGCCATGAAGATCGCCAGGCCGAAGCCGGTGAGATGGTGCAGTGCCTGATCGACGCCGATCAGCGTCCAGAACCAGGGATGCTCATTCTCCAGCGTCACGCCGAAGGACGATGCGCAGATCCCCTTGGCGCGATCGATCGTGATGTGGATGGCGAAGTCGATAAAGGCGACGAACCAGAACCGCGGCGCGACCACCATGATCAGCACCAATGATGTCACGAGATGCACCGAGCAGTGCGCCAGCAACGGCATCGCCCAGCCGGTCTTCTGGTCCTTGCCGATCGCCATCCAGGAAGTCTGAAAAATGAAGTCGGCAATGATGTGCTTCACCGTGAGAAGCAACATCCATCCCACCAGCGCAACAACCGGGACCGACGACGACATGGAAGGAAACAACAAAGCTGACGCCCTTTGCTGGGACTAACGAGGTGGCAATAAAACCGGGGGTCTAGGCTGTCAGCGAATTTTCTTCTCGAACCCGGACGTGAACGTTGCCGTTATTTATGGCACCTCCCGGACCGGAATGCACCTGTGGGCGGCTGGAAAAAAACGTGGTGTGGCCCAACGGCGATACTGCGGCATCGGCGCGCAGCTTGCGCGGGTAAGGTTATCGGCGGGGGGCGCGATTTGCAATCCGGCGGGGGCAGGATATCATTGCCGCGCAGGGAAATTGTCGTTCGTTTCTAGGCATTTACGAATTCATTTGGATGGCCTGCGACGCCGATTTGGCGGCGGGATGTCCTCCGACCGGGTATAGCCATGAGCGCTGAAGCCCCCACGCCAAAACCCGGTATGCCACGGCGCCTCCGTATGCCGGTCGTCAAAAGCAACCGCTCCCAGATCGTGCTGTTCTCGATCCTGACCCTGATTCTCACCGCCGCAACGATGTGGGGCGGCCGGGCTTTGGTGCGAAATTCGGAGACGCTGGTCTTTGCCGTCGGCGAAGCCAATGGGCCCGAGGCGCGTTTTGCGGCCCGGCTTGCCGCCGTCCTGAAGAACAATTCGTCGCGGCTGCACCTCAAGATCGTGCCCAACGCCGACAACGCCAAGGCGGTCGCCCAGTTCGACCGCAAGGAAGCCAACCTGGCGATTTTGCGCACCGACGCGAAAATCCCGTCCCGGGCGCGCGCGGTTGCGATCCTTGAACACGACCTGCTGCTGCTGATCAGTCCCGCCGGCAAAAAGATCAAGACCGTCACCGAGCTGAAGAAAAAGAAGATCGCCGTCGTCGCCGACCGTGAGAGCAGCGTCACGCTGATCCGGAATATGCTCGAGCTTTCCGAGCAGCCGGAAGCAGCGGCACGAATCCAGATGGCACCGCCGGGGTCGACCTTCGACAGACTGTTCGCGTCGGGCTTCGGCGCCGTGGTCGCGGTCGTCCATGCCTCGAAGGTTGTGAAGGACAGGAGTTACGAGCAACATGCCAGGCGCGGCGGCTTCACGCTGAACGCGATCGACGCCGCGAAGGCGATCACCCGGAAACATCCTGCCCTTTCGGAGGAAACGGTCACGACCGGCATGCTGTCGGCGTCGCCGACGCTGCCCGAGGAAGATATCGAGACCATCGGGCTGCAATGGCTGCTGGTCGCGCAGTCAAGTCTGTCGACGACAACCGTCAGCGACCTCGCGCGCATCATCTACGAGAACAAGGCCGAACTCGCGCTCGACGGCGGCTTCGCCTCCAAGATCGAACCGGCCGCGACCGACAAGGATGCCTTCATTGTCGCGCATCCCGGGGCTACCGAATACATCAACGACGAGATCAAGTCGTTCGTGGAGCGCTACAGTGACCTGATGTATGTTGCCATCGCGGCGCTGGGCATCATCGGCTCGCTGTTCGCCACCATCTACACCAAGGTCACACGCATCGCGCCCGAAAGGGCCAGCCAGCTGGCCACCGCCATTCTCGATATCGGCGAGCGGATGGCGGATGCCAAATCCCTCGACGCGCTCGACGAACTGCAGGACGAGCTTGAAGCCATCCTTCGGCGTGTGGTGATAGGGCTGCGCGACGGCGCCATATCCAGCGACGGGCTGGATACGTTCAAGCTCGGCTATGAATTCGTGCGCGACGAAATCGGCATGCGCCGCGATCATCTGAAGCGGCACCCGCCGCCCCAGGACGACAAGGTGGTAGCCGTGAAGACCGCGCAAAGCGCGTAATCACGCTACCGGGCTAAGACCAGATCGCATTTCACCCCGCGGCAGCGCTCGAGCCGCTGGCCGGCACCCGCTCCCTGATATCAGCGATCTTGCGCTTGAGCGCGGCCTGCCGTGGATCGGGCAGCGCCGCCGCACGCGCTTCCGCTACCGCTCCGGCGAGATCAGATAGCGCCAGCACGCCGTCGAAGGTCGGCTTGGCCAGGCCATCGATGATCGCGTTCCAGTCCGCCATGCCCTGACGGTAGACGTCGCCATAGCCCTCGATCATGGTCGCGGTCTGCACGATTTCGGGAGCCGCGGCCGGCTGTTTGTCCAGGCTGCGGCTGATCATGTGCAGCCAGCGTTCGACCCACAGCCGTTCCTTGGCGTAGCGCACCGAATAGCGCCGCCATCGCTTCAGCCCGGCTTCAATCTTGAGGCGGCGAACGCCGAGACGGCTTGCCGCGCTGAAACGGATGGAAATCCGCTTGTGCGCCCACCCCGCCCAGTTAAGCGCATCGATCAGATATTCCGCGATAATGGCGGGAAGCGCGCTGACCAGTTCATCGACCCGGAACTTCCTGATATCGACGGCCGGATTGTAGTTCCTGCCGAACCCCTCGTTGAATTCGGCAAGCTTGAGCTGCGCGATCCGGATCGGATCCTCGTAGCTCATGCGCACCGCCATCAGCCGCGCGATCTCGGCCAGCATCGCATCATCGACCCCGTTGCGGCCGACGAACCGCCGCAGCCGGTCGACATAAAGCTGCGCATAACTCGTGCTCTGATAGTCGATCAGCAGATGGATGGCATCGCTCGCGACATCGGTCACCGCCTCTGGCAAGCCCTCGGGCAGGAATGGCGGGGTGTCGTCCTCCTCACCGATGAAATCGGCGAACAGATAACGGAGCGACGACAGGAAACCGCGGTCTGACACTCCCTTAGCTCCGGCCTCTACGCGGGTTTCGGCCCGGCGGCAGATGCCGCCGTTTGCTGGGCCAGCTGATGCTGCAGCGTCTCGAGATTCTGAAACAACCGGGCGCTGGCGAGGCGAAGGAAGTAAAAGCCGAACGCCGGATTTTGAACGTAGAGTTCCTCGACCTTGCTGTAGCTGACGCTCAGCACAAGGCCGGCCTCCACGCATTCCAGCGACTGGGTGCGCATGTTCGACGGCGACAGCATGCCAAGCTCGCCGACGATGGCGCCGACCGGCAAGACGATGCCGGACTCGACCAGCTTGAACTTGCCGCTGACGATGTAGAGCATGTCCTCGGCCTTCTCGTCCTTGTAGAACAGCATTTCCCCGGCCGCGCAATCGCGCTCGGTCATGAACGGCTTCAGCCATTCCATCGACAGGTCGCTGTTGACCGATTTTTTCACGTCGCGCACGAGCTGCAGCATCTGGTGCAGCCGGTAGGAATTGACCAGCAGCATCGCCACCTGCACCACCATGACCAGATAGTTACGGGACGGAATGGCGGTCAGGAACAGGACGATGTTGGCGAGAATTCCGAACACCCGCAAAGGAATCATGGTCCGCATCGTGGTGGTGGCGATCACGAAGATCGACGCGAAGAGCGTGCCGGCGGTGCCGGCGTGTTGTGCGAGATGAGACGGATCCATTGGAAGCCAACCAATTTTTCACGGAGTGAATTTTTTCGCGATATTATCGCAGTGCCCGCTATCGTAATCGCCGCAGGCCATTTTTGATATACGAGGAAAGAACGACGATTTGCCGGGATATTCGCCGATTCCGGGCAAAATTTGACCCCGACCTGCCTCGAGCGCCGTCTCAACCGATGCACCCTGCGATGCACTCATGAGGCATGCTCGCGCGTTGCCCGCCGCCGTTGACGGCCTCTCCGGAGGGGGGCAGTTTGCGGGCGCTGGTGATAGCGCGGTTCCGAACCTCGCGGAGCCATCGAACGCCGAAGCCAATCGGCGCGCGCTCGAGAACAATTAAAGAATGGAGAACGATATGCCCAATTCACCCGAGGCGGCGAGCTCGCCGCTCCTCGACATCAGCGGTGCGCGCGCCACCATCCGCCTCAACCGGCCGAAACATCTGAACCGGCTGCAGAGCGAGGATCTCGGCGAACTCGTGAGACTGTTCGACCGGATCGAGGCCGATCCTGACATCCGGGTGCTGGTGCTGACCGGCACCGGCCGCGCCTTCTCGGCCGGCTACGACCTCAATTCGGTCGCCGACCGCGCCACCAGCGCCAGGGAAGAGCAGAGCGCCGGCTCCGCATTCGAGGTGGTGGTCAACCGCCTGGAAGATCTCGGGGTGCCGACGATCTGCCGGCTCAACGGCGGCGTCTATGGCGGCGCGACCGATCTGGCGCTGGCCTGCGATTTCCGCATCGGCGTCGACACAGCTGAAATGTTCATGCCGGCGGCGCGGCTCGGCCTGCATTATTACAAGAGCGGCATCGAGCGTTACGTGACGCGCCTCGGCGTCGACAACGCGAAGAAATTGTTCCTGACGGCGCAGAGTATCCCGGCATCGGAGATGCTGCGGATCGGCTATCTCACCGCGATGGTGCCGATTGCGATGCTCGACGAGGAAGTAGGCAAGCTTGCGAACATCCTCGCCGGTAACGCACCTGTCGCGATGCGCGGCATGAAACGCGCCATTAACGAATTCGCCCGTGGCAAGCTCGACGAGGTCGCCGCAAACCAGCGCCACCGCGAGAGCATGCGCGGCGACGAGATCAAGGAAGGCATCAAGGCCTTCGCCGAAAAACGCCCGCCGCGATTCTAGATTCTTCCCTTCTCCCCCTTTTCCTTCTCCCCTTGTGGGAGAAGGTGGCGCGAAGCGCCGGATGAGGGGTCTCTGTCCGCGGATGCAAACCCCTCATCCGCCTTCGCTGCGCGAAGGCACCTTCTCCCACAAGGGGAGAAGGGAAGAAAAAGTGTCGACCCCCTCCATCCCACGAAACATTCCTGAAACACGATTCTCCAGAACCGGCGTGAACGAATATTCACGTCGCGCCGACAGAGGTGCAGGGACGAAACAACGGCCCCCGCGCCATTCAATTGGAGAATACAATGCTTCGCAAGGTTACCCTCGGACTGATCGCCGCCACCGCCCTCACCCTCGCCGCTGCTGCGCCCGCCGCCGCCGGCCCCTTCCATCATCACCACCACCACGGCCATTGGGGTCACGGCTGGGGTCACGGCTTCGGCGTCGGCTTCGGCGGCGTCTACCTCAACACCGGCTATGGCTACAACGACTGCCTCCAGCAGCGCTGGATCGAAACCCGTCGCGGTCTGCGCCTGCGCACCGTCAATGTCTGCGCCTACTGATCCCGTCTGAATCCAGATAGCGAAAAGCCCCGGACGCCATTGGCGATCGGGGCTTTTCCTGTGCGCTGACTTGTTTGCTCTATTCGTCGAAGAACGTGACCGTATCGGCCACGCTTGCGCGCGAGGTCCGGTAGCTGTTGACCTTGTGCGCATTGTCGGCAAAGCCGAACGAAATGCCGCAGACCACGCGGCGGTCATCGGCGAGATTGAAGTGCCGGCGGATCAGCCCGGAATGCCGCGCCAGTGCGGCCTGCGGGATGGTGCCGAGGCCGAGCGCCTGCGCCGCCAGCATGAAATTGCCGACATAGGCGCCGCAATCGACCGCGCCGTAAGTGCCGAGCGGCTCGTCGGTGTGAATGACAGCGACATGCGGCGCGCCGAAGAAGTTGTAATTCTCCAGCGCCTGCTTCGCGTACGCCGTCTTGTCGCCTCTGGCGATGCCAAGCGTGTTGTAGAGCTGGAATCCGCTCTCGCGCCGGCGCTCGAGATAGACGCCGAGATATTCGCGCGGCGGCGTGAAATCATGGTCGTCCTTGCCGCCCGAGGAAGCCTCCGCATAGATCGCCTTGCGAAACCGCTCCTTGGCTTCGCCGCTCGCGATCAGCACCTGCCATGGCTGGCTGTTGCACCATGACGCGGTGCGCTGCGACACGGCGAGGATATGCTCGATGGTCTCGCGCGGCACCGGCTGCGGCAGGAAGGCGCGCACCGAGTAACGTTCGCCGAGCAATTCCTCGAGCACGCCGATGCGGTCTTCGGTCGCGTTTCGCGCCTTCGGCGCTTTTGCATCCATGATCATCGCCCCTTGGTCGGAATCTTGTTGAACGGCACGTCCTTGTCGACACGGATATCGCCGGGCAGACCGAGCACGCGCTCGGCGATGATGTTGCGCAGGATTTCGTCGGTACCGCCGGCGATACGCATCGAGGGCGAAGAGAGCAGCATCTGCTGGAACTGGCCGCTTGCGGTTTCTTCATCCGCCCCGGTCAACGCACCGGCCGCACCCTCCAGGTCCATCGCATAAGTCGCGATGTCCTGCAGCATCGTGCCCGACACCAGTTTGCCGATCGAATTCTCAGGCCCCGGACGCTCGCCCTTCGACAGCGACGAGATCGCGCGGTAGCTGGTGTATTTCAGCCCACTGGCCTTCACCGCCCAATGCGCGAGCTTGAAACGGACAGCGGGATCGTCGATCGCAAGGCCGTCATCGGTCATCAAATTGGAGCAGAACTCGAACATTTCGGGGAAGCCGGTCGCCAGCCGCGAGCCGATCGACATGCGCTCGTTCATCAGCGTGGTGAGCGAGACGTTCCAGCCGTCGCCGACCGCGCCGAGGCGCTGGTGATCCGGGATCACGACGTCGGTGAAATAGACCTCGTTGAACTCCTGCATGCCGTTGGCCTGCTTGATCGGCCGCACCTCGACGCCCTTGCTCTTCATGTCGAGGAAGAACATCGTCAGGCCCTTGTGCTTGGGCACGTTGGGATCGGTGCGCGTGATCAACAGGCCGTAGTCGGAATAATGCGCGCCCGAGGTCCAGATCTTCTGGCCGTTGATGATCCAGTCGTCGCCCTTCTTCTCGGCTCGGGTACGCAGGCCCGCGACGTCGGAACCACCGGCCGGCTCCGAAAACAGCTGGCACCAGATATGTTCGCCGGAGGCAAGTTTGGGCAGATAATGCCGCTTGTGCTCCTCGCTGCCGAACGCCATCACGGTCGGGCCGCACATGCCCTCGCCGATCTGGAACGGCTGGGTCAGCTTGCCGTAGACGCCTTCTTCCTGCTGCCAGATCACCTTCTCGATCGGGGTGGCGCCGCGGCCGCCATATTCCTTCGGCCAGTGCAGGCAGGCCCAGCCGCCTTCGGCCTTCTTCTTCTGCCAGGCCTTGCCGACATCGACGATTTCTTCCTTCTCCAGCCGGATGCGGCCGAGCGAGGATTTGGAAAGCTCGGCCTCGTATTTTTTCGGCGCGTTGGCTTCCATCCATTTGCGGGCGAGGCTACGGAATTCGGCTTCCTGCGGGGTATCGTCGAAGTTCATGGCGGCTCCTTTCGCGCTTACGCGCGTCCCTTGGTCGGAATCTTGTTGAACGGCACGTCCTTGTCGACCCTGATGTCACCGGGTAGGCCAAGCACGCGTTCGGCAATGATGTTGCGCATGATCTCGTCGGTGCCACCCTCGACGCGGGTGCCCGGCGCACGCAGCAGCATGGCCTGGAACTTTCCGGCGACTTCCGCATCCTCCGGCCCGCTCAGGGCGCCGGCGGCGCCCTGCAAATCGAGCGCGTACATCGCGACTTCCTGCACCATCGAGCCGGCGACCAGCTTGCCGATGGAATTCTCGGGACCCGGACGATCGCCCTTCGACAGCGCCGAGATCGCGCGCATGCTGGTGTATTTCAGCCCGCTCGCCTTCACGGCATAGTTCGCCAGCCTGGAACGCACGTTGCGATCCTCGATCGCGGGACCGTCGTCGAGCATCAGGCTGTTGCAGAAATCGAACAGCTCCGGAAAGCCGGTGGAAACGCCGGCGCCGATCGACATGCGCTCATTCATCAGCGTGGTCAGCGAGACGTTCCAGCCGTCATTGACGGCGCCCAGTCGTTGCGAATCCGGGATCTTCACATCGGTGAAGTAGACCTCGTTGAAATCGGATTGGCCGCTGGCCTGCTTGATCGGCCGCACCTCGACGCCGGGGCTCTTCATGTCCAGGAAGAACATGGTGAGGCCCTTGTGTTTGGCGACGTTGGGATCGGTGCGCGTCAGCAGGATGCCGTAGTCCGAATAATGCGCGCCGGAGGTCCAGATCTTCTGGCCGTTGATGATCCAGTCGTCGCCCGTTTTCTCGGCGCGGGTGCGGAGGCCAGCAACGTCGGAGCCGCCGGCGGGCTCGGAGAACAACTGGCACCAGACCTTTTCGCCTGAGGCCAGCGGCGGCAGATACTTTCGTTTTTCCTCTTCGCCCGCGAACGCCATCATGGTCGGCCCGCACATGCCGTGGCCGATGATGAACATGCCAGAAAGCTTGCCGAACGGGCCCTCCTCCTGCTGCCAGATCACGCGCTCGATCGGCGACGAGCCACGGCCGCCATATTCCTTTGGCCAATGCAGGCAGGCCCAGCCTGCGTCGGCTTTCTTCTTCTGCCAGGCCTTTGCGACCTCGAAGATGTTGGCGCCCTTGAGCACGGTGCGGCCGAGCGAGGATTTGCGCAGCTCTTCCTCGTACTGCTTCGGCGCGTTGGCTCCGATCCAGGCTTTCGCCTCGGCGCGGAACGCGGCCTCCTGCGGGGTGTCATCGAAATTCATCGAATCATCTTTCAAATCCATCGTCGTCCCGGCGAAGGCCGGGACCCATAGCCACCGATGCCCGATGTTGTACTGGCGTCTGGCGGCATCTTCTCATCGATAGTCCCCGGCGTATGGGTCCCGGCCTTCGCCGGGACGACACCATTGTTATTTACGCCGCGTTCTTCTTGCGCATGCGGTCGATCAGCTGATCTTCCCAATAGGACAGACTGCCGAGCGTCACTGCGGTCGCGTTGGCGCGGCGGTAGTACATGTGGCAGTCGAACTCCCAGGTGAAACCCATGCCGCCATGGACCTGGATGTTGTTCTTGGAGCAATGCTGGAACGCCTGCGTCGCGCTGATGCGGGCGGCGGCGGCGGCTTCCGGCAATTCCGAGGCGTTGGTCGAGAGCGCCCAGGCGCCGTAATAGCAATTCGATCGCGCCAGCGTTGCCGAGACATACATGTCGGCAAGGATGTGCTTCACCGCCTGGAACGAGCCGATCGGCCGGCCGAAAGCGATACGGTCGAGCGCGTAGTCGCGGCCCATCTCCAGCGCGCGGTCGGAACCGCCGACCTGCTCGAACGCCATCAGGACCGCGGCGCGATCGAGCACTTGCGTGAGAATGCCCCAGCCTTCACCGGCGGCGCCGAGTGGCTCGGCTTTGCAGTTCTTGAAGGTGAGTTCAGCCTGGTCGTGGGTCGGGTCGATGTTGGTCAGCGATCTGACCTCGACGCCGCCGGCCTTGAGGTCGACCAGGAACAGCGAGATATCGGCATCGCGGCCGGTCGAACCCGTGCGCGCGGCGACGACGGCGAAATCCGCGATGGCGCCGTCAGGCACCGGCTTCTTGACGCCGCTCAGCGTGCCGCCCGAGGCCTGCAGCTTGATCGCCTGCGGCGACGGATTGCCCTTGCCTTCGAACAGCGCCAGCGTGCCGATCGCGTCACCGGAGGCGATCTTCGGCAGCCATTTCTGCTTCTGCGCGTCGCTGCCCGCAAGCAGCAGCGCTTCGGCGGCGAGATACACCGTCGAGGAGAACGGCACCGGCGCCAGCGCGCGGCCCATTTCCTCGGCGATCACGCAAAGTTCGAGATGCCCGGCACCGGCGCCGCCAAACTCTTCCGGGATCGCAACGCCGAGGAAACCCATTTCGGCGAGGCCCTTCCACAAGGCCTTGTCGTAGGTCGCCTTGCCGTCCAGTACCTCACGCACCGCTTTCGGCGGGCACTTCTCGGCAAGGAACTTCCTCGCCGCGTCGCGCATCTGCTTTTGTTCGTCGGAGAAATCGAAATTCATGGCGTGTTACTCGGGTTGATGTTTGAGGTGTATTTCTTTGGTTCGTCGTCCCTGCGAACGCAGGGACCCATAACCACCGGCGTTTGTGCTTTAACTCGGAACTAGCTCCAACTTTTCATCGATAGGCCTCGGCGTATGGGTCCCCGCGTTCGCGGGGACGACGACCAAGGCTGTCTTCATTTCAAAATAATCACGTCGTCTCCCGGCTTGTCGGCATAAAGCCTCTCCACCAGCGCGGCGCGGCGTTCGAGGCCGGCGCGCTGGTTGATGTAGCCCTTGTCGGTGAGTTCGTTGCCGTCGATGGAGGGTGGCTCCGCCATCAGCATGGCGCGGGCGATCCGCATGCTGCTGCCGGTGCAGGAGGCGTTGTGCGCTTCCAGCCCGCGCTTCAGGCAGGCGATCACCTCGGGATGCCTGACCACGTCTTCAAACGACGCGTCGGGATTGCCGACAATCTGCCGGCAGGCGTGCAGATTGGGCCAGGCCAAAAGCCCGATGAATTCCCGGTCCTGCCCCGCGACCAGCGCGTCGTGCACCGCGGGCGTAGCGGCGGCGATGGCATCGGTTCGCAGCGAGCCGACATGGACGAAGGTGCCGGTGGTGAGCTTGAAGTCCTCGACCACGCGGCCGGCGAAGATGATGCCCTGCAGCGGATCGTTGTCGTCAACGAACACACCGGCATCGCCGATGCAGTAGAAGCCTTCCTCGTCGAACATCTTCTTCGTCAGATCGGGCTGGCCGAAGTAACCCGGGGTGACGTTGATGCCGCGCAGGCGCAACTCATATTTCGAGCCGCACGGCACCATTTTCAGTTCAACGCCGGGGAACGGCAGCCCGATCAGGCCGACGCGCTCGGTGTCCCAATAAGTGCCGGTGGAAGTCGGCGCGGTCTCGGTCGAGCCCCAGCCTGTATAGAACACGATGCGCTCGCCTGATGTCTTCTCCGCCAGCGCCTGCATGCGGTCATAGAGATCGTCGGGCAATCGCGCGCCGCCATAGGCCATGACGGTCAGATTCTTGAAGAAGCTGCGGCACAGCGCATCGTCTTTTTCCATCGCCGCCGCCAGCGCCGCATAGCCGGCAGGTACGTTGGCGTAATAGGTCGGCGACACTTCGCGGAGATTGCGAAGGGTCTCCTCGAACAGGCCCGGCATCGGCCGCCCGTCGTCGATATAGAGCGTGCCGCCATCGACCAGGATCGGATGGAATGCGGCGTTGCCGCCCATGGTGTGATTCCACGGCATCCAGTCCAGCATGGTCGCGATCGGCCCGTTCGGATCGCGCGGGCGCACCTGCATCATCATCGCCGCATTGGCGCACATCATCTCCTGGGTGTTGATGACGGCCTTGGGCATGCCGGTCGAGCCCGACGTGAACAGCAGCTTGCCGACGGTGTCCGGCGTGATTTTTGCGATCGATTCCTCAACCGATTTCGTCACCGGTGTGGCCGCGAGATCGGCAAACGACACGCTCTTGATGCCTTCGCAGGGACGCACGACATGCACGACGGTGACGCCGGTGAGATCGAGCGCTTTCAGCGCCTTCTCGAAGGTCGGACCGTCCTGCACCATTACGACCGCAGGCTTGATCAGGTTGAAGAGGTATTTGAGCTTGAGGTGATCCTGACTCATCAGCGAATAGGCCGGCGACACCGGCGCCGCCGGCAGGCGCGCCTGCATCGCGGCCTGCGTCATCAGCGCGTGCTCGATCGAATTACCGGAGAGGATGGTAACGGGGCGACTATCTGCAACGCCGAGATTGAGCAGGCCCTGCGCCAGCCCGTCGACGGTGCGCTTGGCTTCACCGTAGGAAACTTTTCGCCATTGCCGGTCCGCCCCGCCGCGTTGCGCGAGCCAGATGCGTTCGGGCGCTTGCTTCGCCCATTTCGCCAGCGAGGCCGGAATGTGCTTCTCGTAAGACTGCAGCGGAATGCGCGACTTCAGCACGATGACGCCGTCCGGCCGCCGCGCGACATCGATGTCGCGCTTCAACCATTCGATCTTGCGAAAGCCGGGCTTGGTCAGCACCGCGGCTGCGTTCCCACTCATATTGCGTCTCCCGGAATTCGGTCCTTTGCGGATCCTTCGTTCTTGTTTTTCTATCGTTTGATATAGACAGGCTTTCGCTTTTCAAGGAAGGCCCTGATGCCTTCGCTGAATTCTTCCGAGCGGCTGCACAGCACCTGATTGCGGTCTTCCATCGCGATCACGGCTTCGATCGAGCCGGCATCGACGCTCATATTGAGGCATTCCTTGGAAAGCCGGAGGCCCACCGGCGAGGCCGTCATCATCGCCTCGACATAAGGTTCCGCTGCCGCATCGAGCGCATCTTCCTCGACCACTTCAGAGACGAGACCAACCGCGAGCGCGCGGTCCGCGCCGATGAAGCGTCCAGTCAGGATCAGTTCCGACGCCACGGAGACGCCGACCAGCCGCGGCAGGAAATAGCTGGTGCCGATATCGCAGCCGCCGAGGCCGAGCTTGATGAAGGCGCAATTCATCCGCGCCGATCTGGTGGCGATGCGAATATCCGCCGCCAGCGCCAGCGCGAAACCACCGCCGGCCGCAGCGCCCTGCACCAGCGCGATGATCGGCTGCGGACAACGCCGCATCAGCATCACGATGTCGGCGATCCGCCGCTGCGAATCCAGCGACTCGGTGACGCCGGGCGGCTCCTGCTGCCCGGCCCGGCGCTGCATCGCGTGTTTGAGATCGAGCCCGGCGCAGAACGCGCTGCCTGCGCCCTTCAGCACGACCACGCGCGTGGTGCGGTTGCGCTGCAGGCCTCCGAAATAGGCGTTCAGTGCGTCGATCATGTCGGGGTTGAGCGCGTTGAGGCTATCCGGGCGATTGAGCGTCACCCGGTCGACCCCGTCGTGGTGTTCGATCAGCAGCGGTTGCGTCACGCGCGTCTCCCACCCATCGTCGTCCCGGCGAAGGCCGGGACCCATACGCCGTGCCATTTCGTGGTGGCACGGTCGCAGAGACCTTCAGAACGACACCCGCCGCGGAGTATGGGTCCCGGCGTTCGCCGGGACGACTCGCGGAGAGTACTGCGCCTTACCGCGGCGCCATGCGGATGGCGCCGTCGAGGCGGATGGTTTCGCCGTTGAGCATCGGGTTCTCGACGATGTGGACCGCGAGGTTGCCGTACTCGGAGGCGTCACCGAGGCGAGCCGGATGCGGCACCTGCGCGCCCAAGCTCTTGCGGGCCTCTTCGTTCAATCCCATCAGCAGCGGCGTCAGGAACAGGCCCGGCGCAATGGTGTTGACGCGGATCTTGAGGCTGGCGAGATCGCGCGCGGCCGGCAGTGTGAGGCCGACGACGCCGCCCTTCGACGCCGAATAGGCGATCTGGCCGATCTGGCCTTCATAGGCCGCGACGCTGGCGGTGTTGATGGCGACGCCGCGCTCTTCGCCGATCGGGGGCGCGGTGGCGAGCCGTTCGGCGAACAGGCGCAGCACGTTGAAGGTGCCGATCAGGTTGACGTTGATGATGCGGACGAATTTTGCCAGCGGATAGACGCCGTCCTTGCCGACGGTGCGCTGCGAGCCGCCGATGCCGGCGCAGTTCATCAGCACGCGCGCGATGCCGTGCGCGGCTTCGGCCTTGGCGATCGCCGCCTTGATCGCTTCCTCGTCGGTGACGTCGGCATGCAGAGCGACGCCCTTCACTTCGGCGGCGACCTTTTCGGCATTTTCCTTGTTCTGGTCGATCACGCCGATTTTTGCGCCCTTGGCAGCCATGGCGCGGGCGGTAGCGGCACCGAGACCGGAGCCACCGCCGGTGATGAGAACGGCAACGTCTTGTAACTGCATTTTTAAGACCTTTCCTTGGGCGTTTCTTCTCTGGACTTGCGAATGGCGAATAGGAGTGGCGAATGGAAAAATCCATTCGCTATTCGCTACTCGCCATTCGCGGCTTTCTTTTCACTCAGCATGCCGCCGCAGATCAGCGCTTCCATGTGCTTGATGTATTGGCGGCAGACTTCGTCGGTGACCGGACCGACGCCGGTCGCGCGCGACATCGCGTGGCGGCCGAAAAACAGGTGATCGCAGGCGCCGACCAGGCTGGTGTAGAACATCACGGGATCGATGTTGCGGAACTCGCCGGCCTTGATGCCCTCGGCGAGCAGCCGCCGCTGAAAATCCAAAAGCGGCGCGACGAAAAACTTCGACACCTCGTCGGCCGCTTCCGTGCTGCTTTCATGCAGCAGATAGTGGATGAGCCGGTTCATGTACGGGAACTGGTAATAGGCGCGGATGATGCCGCCGATATGCAGCTTGAGTTTTGCAGTCGGCGAGATCGGCTGGCTGATCAGATATTCGAGCTGCGACATTTCTGTCGCGGCATCGCGCGCCAATAGCGCCAGCAACAGGCCGTCCTTGTTGCCGAAATGGTATTTCACCAACGCGGCGTTGACGCCGGATTTCTGAGCGATGTCGGAGAGCGACACCTCGATCGAGGCGCGCTCGATCATCAATTCGCTTGCCGCCACAAGCAGCTTCTCGGCGGTGGTATTTTTGCCGCCCGCCAGCTTGGTCGGTACGCTGGTATTCAACCCTGATGCCATCACTGCCTGCCGGAAATTCCGGCCGCACATAAGCGCATGCCGCGGCTGCACTCAAGAGTTAATTGATTGATTGACTAAATCCCGGGCCACCCCTTAAATCCGGCCCATCATTCAAAAGCCATCCAACAACAATTCAGGGAGAACAGACATGGCCGAGGCCTATATCGTTGCCACCGCTCGCACCGCCGGTGGCCGCAAGGGGGGACGTCTCGCAGGCTGGCATCCGGCCGATCTCGCCGCCTCCGTGCTGGATTCGCTGATCGATCGCAGCGGCGCCGATCCCGCCCAGGTCGAGGACGTCATCATGGGCTGCGTGATGCAGGCCGGCGAACAGTCCAACAATATCGGCCGCAACGCTGTGATGGCCTCGAAACTGCCGGAAAGCGTGCCCGCCACCTCGATCGACCGCCAGTGCGGCTCGTCGCAGCAGGCGCTGCACTTCGCGGCGCAGGCCGTGATGTCCGGCACCATGGATTGCGTGATCGCGGCCGGCGTGGAGTCGATGACGCGGGTGCCGATGGGCCTTGCGTCGTCGCTGCCGGCCAAGAACGGCTTTGGCCACTACAAGAGCCCGGGCATCGAGAAGCTGTACCCGAACATCATGTTCAGCCAGTTCACCGGCGCTGAAATGATGGCGGAGAAATACGGTCTGTCCAAGGAAGAACTCGATACGTACTCCTACAACAGCCACCAGCGCGCGATTGCGGCCACCCAAGCCGGCAAGTTCAAGGACGAGATCGTCTCGCTGCAGATCACCCGCGCCGATGGCTCGACCGACACCCACCACATCGACGAGGGCATCCGCTTCGACGCCAGCCTCGACGGCATCAAGGGCGTCAAGCTGATCGCCGAGAACGGCAAGCACACCGCAGCCAGCGCCAGCCAGATCTGCGACGGCGCCTCCGGCGTGATGGTCGTCAACGAAAAGGGCCTCAAATCGCTCGGCGTCAAGCCGCTGGCGCGGATCCATCATCTCACCATGATGGGCGGCGATCCCGTGATCATGCTCGATGCGCCCTTGCACGCCACCAAGCGCGCACTGGAGAAGGCCGGCATGTCGGTCGACGACATCGACCTGTTCGAGGTCAACGAGGCCTTTGCCGCCGTGCCGGTGGCGTGGCTGAAGACCACCGGCGCCGATCCTGAAAGGCTCAACGTCAATGGCGGCGCGATCGCGCTCGGCCATCCCCTCGGCGGCTCCGGCACCAAGCTGATGACCACGCTGGTTAACGCGCTCAAGCAGCGGGGCAAGCGCTATGGCCTGCAGACCATGTGCGAAGGCGGCGGCATGGCGAACGTGACGATTGTGGAGCGGCTGTAAGCGGCGCGGCTGGCTGCCACATAAATGGTGTCGTCCCGGCCTTGAGCCGGGACCCATAACCACCGCAGTTCGTGGTTAGCCGGGTTGGAGCTCCAGCTCGTTTCAAGAACCGAGGCCTGTGGTTATGGGTCCCCGCCTTCGCGGGGACGACACCGTTGATTGTTCAAGGACTCTCCATGACCCATCCGTCGATCTACGCCCGCACGCATCCGAACAAGATCGCCTACCAGATGGCGGGCACCGGGAAAGCCATCACCTATCGCGAGCTCGACGAACTCTCGAACCAGGGCGCGCATCTGTTCCGCGCGCTCGGCCTGAAGGCCGGCGACCACATCGCCTTCCTGATGGAGAACCGCCTGGCGTTCATGGAGATCTGCTGGGCGGCGCAGCGCGCAGGACTCTATTACACCGCGATCAGCCGCTATCTCACCGAAGACGAGATCGCCTACATCATCAAGGATTGCGGCGCCAAGGTCTTTATCACCACGCCGAAATGCGCCGAGAAGGTGCAAGGCCTGATCAAGGGCGAGCCGGGCGAACCGCTGTTCTTCATGGTCGACGAGCCGCAGGCCGGCTTCCGCTCCTGGGACAAGGAAGCCATCGCGCAGCAGACGACGCCGATCGCGGACGAGGTCGCCGGCTACGACATGCTGTATTCGTCGGGCACGACCGGACGGCCGAAAGGCATCAAGAAGGCGTTCGAGGGCAACAAGATCGACGTGCCCAACCAATTCCTGAAAGTGCTCTGCGGCGACATGTGCGGCATGAATGCTGACAGCATCTACCTGTCGCCGGCGCCGCTCTATCACGCGGCACCGCTGCGCTTCAACATGATGGCAACCATCCTCGGCGGCACCTCCATCATCATGGAATCCTTCGACGCCGAGGAATTCCTGAAACTGGTCGAGAAATACAAGGCCACGCAGTCGCAGCTGGTGCCGACCATGTTCGTGCGCATGCTGAAGCTGCCGGAGGAGGTGCGTACGCGCTACGACGTTTCAACGTTGAAGGTCGCGATCCACGCCGCCGCGCCCTGCCCGATTGATGTGAAGGCGAAGATGATCGAATGGTGGGGGCCGATCCTGATCGAGTATTACGCCGGCTCCGAGGGCAACGGCGTCACCGTGTCGAACTCGCAGCAATGGCTGAGCCATCGCGGCACCGTCGGCCGCGCCGTGGTCGGGAAGGTCAAGATTCTCGACGAGAACGATCAGGAAGCCCCGACCGGGCAGATCGGCACGGTGTATTTTGCCGATGCGCCTGTTTTCGCCTATCACAACGATCCCGAGAAGACGAAACGCGCCTACAACGACCGCGGCTGGTCGACGCTCGGCGACGTCGGCTATCTCGACGACGAGGGCTTTCTCTACCTCACCGACCGCAAGAGCTACATGATCATTTCCGGCGGCGTGAACATCTACCCGCAGGAAACCGAGGACGTGCTGATCACCCATCCCGGTGTGGCCGACGTCGCGGTGTTCGGCGTGCCGAACGAGGAAATGGGCGAAGAGGTCAAGGCGGTGGTGCAGCCGCACGACATGGCCAAGGCCGGCAAGGAGCTCGAGGCCGAACTGATCCTGTTCTGCAGAAGACATCTGTCGCCGATCAAATGCCCGAAGAGCATCGACTTCGAGGCCGAACTGCCGCGCACGCCCACCGGCAAGCTGGTGAAGCGGCATCTGCGGGACCGGTATTGGCCGAAGCCGGCGGCGAAGGGGTAGCGCAGAATTATTGCCGTCGTCCCGGCGAACGCCGGGACGACGCGAGTCTTAGATTCCGTCATGCCCGGGCTTGTCCCGGGCATCCACGTCTTTACAGTCTCACCAAGAAGAACGTGGATGGCCGGAACAAGTCCGGCCATGACGAGGAAACACCATGACCGCCCTCCCCGACATCCCGCTCCCCGCCACCATCCGCTCGCGCTACGTCGATGGTATCAACGGCCTGCGCATGCATGTGCTGGAAGCCGGCTTCGAGACCCGCGGCCGGCCCTGCGTGCTGTTGCTGCACGGCTTTCCCGAGCTTGCCTTCAGCTGGCGCAAGGTGATGCCGCAGCTGGCCGCCGCGGGCTATCACGTGATCGCGCCGGACCAGCGCGGCTATGGCCGCACCACGGGGTGGGATGCCAATTACGATGGCGACCTCGCCTCGTTCCGGCTCACCAATCTGGTGCGCGACGCGCTCGGGCTGGTGTCGGCGTTCGGCTACAAGAACGTCGATGCCGTGATCGGGCATGATTTCGGCTCATCGGTCGCCGCCTGGTGCGCGCTGCTGCGGCCGGATGTGTTCCGGTCGGTCGCGTTGATGAGCGCGCCGTTCGCCGGCCCGCCGGCGCTGCCGTTCAACACCGCGGATGCACCGGCCAAGCCTGCAGCGGAAGACCCCATCCATCGCGAGCTGGCGGCGCTGCCGCGGCCGCGCAAACATTACCAATGGTACTATTCGACGCGCGAGGCCAACGCCAACATGCATCACGCGCCACAGGGCGTGCATGATTTCCTGCGCGCCTACTACCATCACAAGAGCGCGGACTGGAAAGACAACGCGCCCTATCCGCTGAAAGCATGGACGGCGGCCGAAATCGCCAAACTGCCGACCTATTATGTGATGGATTTTGTAAAGGACATGGCCGCGACCGTCGCCGAAGAGATGCCCTCGGCCGCCGCGATCGCCGCCAACCGATGGCTGCCCGACAGCGAGCTTTCGTTCTACAGCGCCGAATATACCCGCACCGGTTTCCAGGGCGGCCTGCAATGGTATCGCTGCGGCACCTCGGGGGCGTTTCTGCCTGAATTGCAGACCTGGTCGGGCCGCACCATCGACGTGCCCTCGGCGTTCATCTCGGGCAAGCAGGATTGGGGCACCTATCAGCGCCCCGGCGTATTCGAGACCATGCAGTCGAAGGCCTGCACCAACATGATCGGCTGCCATCTCGTCGATGGCGCCGGCCATTGGGTGCAACAGGAGCAGCCAGCCGAAGTGAGCCGGCTGCTGCTGCAGTTTCTGGAAAAGGCCAAATCTGTCCGCTGATGGTTTGACCGGATCGCCTTGGGTTCCTACATCTGGAACTTCCAGACGAGGGGCGTCCGCGTGAAGAATTTTTCCGACCTGACCGAGCGTGAAGTGCTGGCCGTTGCGATCTCCTCCGAAGAGGAGGACAGCCGCATCTACATGACCTTCGCCGAAGACCTCGCCGAGCGCTATCCGGACTCCGCGAAACTCTTTCGGGAGATGGCGGAGGAAGAGACCGGTCACCGCCACCGGTTGCTCGAACTCTATCAGCAGCGCTTTGGCCCGCATCTGCCGCCGATCCGCCGCGAGGACGTCCGGGGATTCTTCAAGCGGCGTCCGATCTGGCTGACCAAAAACCTGCCGCTCGACACGATCCGTAAAGAGGTCGAGGTGATGGAGCTGCAGGCCGAGCAGTTCTACATCAAGGCCGCCGAACAGGCCGAGGATGTCGGCGTGCGCCGGCTGCTCGGCGACCTCGCCGAGGAGGAAAAGGGGCACGAGAAGCTCGCGGTCAAGCTGACCGAGCAGATCCTCAGCCCCGACGTGCGCGCCGAGGAAGACAAGACACGGCGGCGCGCCTTCGTGCTGCAATATGTCCAGCCCGGACTCGCCGGCCTGATGGACGGCTCGGTCTCGACACTGGCGCCGCTGTTCGCGGCCGCCTTTGCCACGCATCAGAACTGGCAGACGTTCCTGGTTGGCCTTGCCGCCTCGATCGGCGCCGGCATCAGCATGGGCTTTGCGGAAGCGCTGTCGGACGACGGCTCACTGACCGGGCGCGGCTCGCCCTGGCTGCGCGGGGCGGCGAGCGGCATCATGACCGCGCTCGGCGGCCTTGGCCACACCCTGCCCTATCTGGTGCCGGATTCCTGGCCCAACGCGTTCTGGATCGCGACCGCGGCAGCGGGCGTCGTCGTGTTCTTCGAACTATGGGCGATCGCCTTTATCCGCGCGAAATACATGGACACGCCGTTCCTGCAGGCCGTGTTCCAGATCGTGCTGGGCGGCGTGATCGTGCTCGGCGTCGGCATTCTGATCGGGGCGTCGTAGCGAGACTAATTCGAATTCGCGGCGTCTCCCGCGATCCGGCCGAAAATTCGAAAGTCATGGAACGCGCCCTTGAACCAGGCTTTCTGCCGCATCGTACCTTCATATCGAAAGCCTGACTTTTCCAGCACGCGATCTGACGCGGCATTGCCGGGCAACGTCCAGGCATCGATGCGATTGAGCTTGAACGTATCATGTCCGCACGCGACGACGGCCCGCACCGCTTCCGTCATCAGGCCCTCGCCCCAATAATCCGGATGCAACTCGTAGCCGATTTCGCCGCTCCGCCACCTCTTGTCGAAACGGTTGAAGCGGATCGCGCCGACCAGCGCCTTCGAGCCGCTGACTTCGATGATCCAGGCGCAACCCTTGCCGGAGCCATGGTGCTTGGACATCCAGCGCACGAAACGTTCGGCTTGCGTCGTGGACGGAGCATCGGGCCAATTGGAAAACCGCGTGACGTCGGGAGCCGACAATAGTGCCCGAAACGCTGGCACATCCTTTGGCGTCGCGGCCCGTAACGTCAGCCGCTTGGTGGACAACACCGGAAATTTCCGGCTCGCGGTCGGTGGCATGGCTTCCTCGCCGTTTGATGTTGCGTTACAGACGCTCCGGACGACGCGCCTCAACTCCCGTTGAGGTCGCCGATCTCCGGAAAGAACAGGTCTTTCCACGAGATCGGCTCGTTCCTGGTGGTGCCGACCTTGCGCATGAACTTGGCGAATTTCATCGTCGCCGCCGGCGTCATGGTCCATTCGACATTGGGACCGGTGACGACCTTCGTCACCATTTCGAGCGGCAGTTTGGAGCCGGAATCGTTGATCCAGCTTTGCGCGGTGCCCTTGGGATCGGCGGCGATGATCGAGGTGGCTTCCTTCACCGCGTCGAGGAAGGCGGCGTAGAGTTCGGGATTGTCCTTGCGGAACCGTGCCGAGGTCCATGCTACCGTGAACGTATGCGGCCCCAGCACGTCGAACGAGGTCAATATCGTGCGGATGTTCTTCTGCTCGAGTTGCTGGAACTGGAACGGCGGTACGCTGAAGGCCGACGAGACCCCGCCCGCGCCGCTCAATAGCGCGATGGTCGCATCCGGCGGCGACATCGACACCGTCAGCGGATCAAGCTTGGCGTAGTTCGCCTCACCAAAAGCTTCCGCCGCCGCCATCTGCAACAGGACTGCCTGTACCGATACTTTGATCGAGGGCACCGCGATGCGATCGCGCTCGCTGAAATCCTTGATCGATTTGATGTCGGGATTGGCGGTATTGAGCAGGAACGGCTGCGAAGAGAGCGCGCAGATGCCCTTGACTTCAAACGAGGTGCCTTTCGTCTTGTCCCACAGCGTGATCAGGCCTGGCACGCCGCCGCTGACGATGTCGGTCGAGTTCGACAGCAGCGCCTCGTTCATCGCCACCGGGCCGTTGAAGCGCTGCCAGGACACCTTGAAGTCCTTCAGGCCGCGTTGCGAGGCATATTTCTCAATGAGCTTGTCCCGCTTCATGACGTTGAATTGCAGGTAGCCCATCGAAAACTGTTCGGCCAACCTGATCTCAGCCGCACCGGCCGTCGTCGTTGCACTGCCGATGGCGAACGCGATCGCGGCAGCTGCCACCCAAGTGGTCCTCATGGTCGTCTCCCCGTCTTTTCATTTTTTGTTGATCGGGAGACTAGCGCGCGAAAGGCGAGCGCGCCAATAGCATTGGCCGCATGGCGGCCCCGCCGCTGTACAGCTATTGCTCTTGCGGCACCTCGCCAAACTGAGCATCATCGCCGCCTCATCAAGAACAGACCGGGAGCAAGCCTTGGCCAAGTCGCAATGGAGCTTCAAGACCGCCGTTGAGCTATCGGCAGCGCTCGCTGCAAAAAAGGTTTCCGCCGTCGAACTGGCGCAGGACGCGATCGGCCGCATCGAACGGCACGATTCCAAGATCAATGCGGTCTGCGTGCGCGATTTCGAGAGCGGCCTTGCCGCTGCGCGTGCCGCCGATGCGGAACTGGCGCGCGGCGTCAACAAGCCGCTGCTCGGCATCCCCATGACGGTGAAGGAATCCTTCAATATCGCAGGCCTGCCCACGACCTGGGGCATTCCGGCACAGAAGGACTTCAAGCCAACCGAGGACGCGCTGCCGATTTCCCGCGTCAAGGCTGCCGGCGGCGTCATCCTCGGCAAGACCAACGTGCCGCTCGGACTCGGCGACTGGCAGAGCTACAACGACATCTACGGCACGACAAACAATCCGTTCGATCTCGGCCGCACGCCGGGCGGCTCGTCCGGTGGATCGTCGGCGGCACTCGCGGCCGGCTACGGCGCGCTGTCGCTCGGCTCCGACATCGGCGGCTCCTTGCGCGTGCCGGCGTTTCACTGCGGCATCTATGCGCACAAACCGACCTTCGACCTCGTGGCCATGCGCGGCCACACGCCGCCGCCCTTGCCGCCGCTGCCGTCCAATCGCGACCTTTCCGTGATCGGACCGATGGCGCGCGGCGCGGCCGATCTTTCGCTGCTGCTCGATGTGATGGCTGGCCCCGACCCGCTCGACGCCGGCAAGGCCTACAGACTGGAGCTACCGGCCGCGCGCCACACCGCGTTGAAGGATTTCCGCGTGCTGCTGATCGATACCGATCCGCTGATGCCGACCGACAAGGCGGTGCGCGGAACGCTGGAAACACTCGCTGCCAATCTGGCCAAGGCCGGCGTCAATGTCGAACGCCAAAGCCGGCTGCTGCCCGACTTCGCCGCATCATCCCGGCTCTATATGCGGATGCTGATGTCGTTCCTCGCGGCATCCTTTGCGCCCGAGGTCTATGCCGGCGCGCAGGCTGCGGCGGCATCCCTTCCGGCCGACGATATGAGCCTCACCGCCGAGCGCCTGCGCGGCATCGCGCTCAGCCATCGCGACTGGCTGATGGCGGACGGCGGGCGCGTGCGTCTGCGCGCGCAGTGGCGCGAGCTGTTCAGGACGTTCGATGCCGTGATCTGCCCGATCATGCCGACGCCGGCCTATCCGCACGATCACTCGGCCGACCAGGAACAACGCCGCATCAGGATCGACGGCAGGGACCACGTCTATTCCGATCAGCTCGCCTGGCCCGGCATCGCCACCCTGCCCGGCCTGCCTTCCACCGCGATCCCGACCGGCTTCGCGCCGGACGGATTGCCGATCGGCGTGCAGATCGTCGGCCCCTGGCTGGAAGACCGCACGCCGCTGAAACTCGCCGAATTGATCGAGCGCGAATTCGGCGGGTTCAAGCCGCCGCCGATGTTGGATGATTAGTTGGTCGTCATTCCGGGGCAGCCCGCAGGGCTGAACCCGGAATCCAGAAATTATTACTACGAGATTCCGGGTTCGCGCTTCGCGCGCCCCGGAATGACGAGGAACGAAAACCCATGAGCAACGACATCGAAGAACTCACCGCCCTCAACCGCGACTATGTCGCTTCGGTGCAGAATTGCGACGTCAAGCGCTTCGACGAGATTCTGGCGCAGGATTTCTATTGCTCCAATCCCGACAAATCACTGGTCGACCGCGCGGCATTCCTCAAGCAGACCGCCGTGCCGGTGACGATCCGGAATCTGCGGGCCGACGACGTCAAAATCCGCGTGCTCGGCGACTTCGCGATCATCCACGCTGCGACGCGCTACACGACGGCGGATGGGCAGGAAGCCCATGGGCGGTATACCGACTGCTGGGCGAAGCAGAACGGGAAATGGCTTGCAGTGTCGGCGCATGTGTCGCGGTAGACGCCAAACTCTCTGCTGTCGTCCCGGCCTTGAGCCGGGACCCATAACCACCAGCGGCAATTGCTTTTGCACGCTGGTCGTTATCTTCCTTGCTTAGCCACGACCGCCGCGGCGTATGGGTCCCGGCTCAAGGCCGGGACGACGGATACTACGCATCAAACATAATCACGCTGCGCACCGTCTTCCCCGCCTTCATCGCCGCAAAACCCTCGTTGATTTCGGACAGTTTCAGCTTGGCCGAGATCCAGTCTTCGAGATGCAGCTTGCCGCGCATGTAGAATTCGACCAGGCGGGGCATGTCGACGCGGAAATGGTTGGAGCCCATCGAGGAGCCCTGGATCCTGCGCTCGCGCAGGAAGTCGAAGCCGTGCAGCTCGATCTTCTGGCCGAACGGGATCATGCCGACAATGGTCGCGGTGCCGCCGGCGGCCAGCATCGCGAACGACTGCTCCGCGGTCTCCTTGCGGCCCAAGACTTCGAACGAATGGTTGACGCCGCCCTTGGTGAGTTCGCGCACCTGCTGCACGACGTCGCCGTTGCTGGGATCGACAATGTCGGTGGCGCCGAGTTTGGTCGCCAGCTGCAGCTTAGCGGGATTGGTGTCGATCGCGATGATGCGGCCCGCGCCGGCGATCGCAGCGCCGTTGATCGCGGCCATGCCGACGCCGCCGCAGCCGATCACCGCGACCGTTTCGCCGGCGGTGACCTTGGCGGTGTTCACGACCGCGCCGTAACCGGTGATGACGCCGCAGCCGATCAGCGCGGCCAGTTCGAGCGGCATGTCGTTGCGGATTTTGACGATGGCGTTTTCGTGCACGAGCATCTGCTCGGCGAACGACGACAGATTGAGGAACTGGTTGAGTTTCTCCGAGCGCGCCCAGGACAGCCGGTTGGACACGCCCGGCAGCATTTTGACCGTCGTGTCGGTGCAGAGCACGGTGCGGCCGGTGGTGCAATTGTCGCAAGTGCCGCAGAACACCGACAGGCAGGTCACGACGTGATCGCCGGGTTTCACATAGGTGACGTCGGAGCCGACTTTTTCCACCACGCCGGCCGATTCGTGACCGAGCACCGCGGGCAGCGGATGGGGATAAAGCCCTTCCATGAAGTGCAAATCAGAGTGACAGAGGCCGGCGACACGCGTGCGGATCAGGACTTCGCGCGGGCCAGGATTCGGTACGCTGACATCCTCGATCACGAGCGGCTGATTGACTTCATGCAGGACGGCGGCCTTCATCGGGTACTCCCTTGATTGTTGTTCTTGAACTCTAACGTGGCCGGAAGCCTACGCTGCGGTGAGCAATTCGCCAACCTCGGCCATCCCTACCGCGCGCTCGTCCAGGAGATGCGTCGTGATTGCGCGCTGCGTGGCATTTTCCGCCAAGCGGAACGGATCTGACGCAGAGACCCGGTGATCGATCACCATGCGCGAAAGCAGCAGCCGTCTGGCGTCGCCGCGCATTTCGTGGATGCGGCCGCCCTCCCATGCCAAGGCCACGGCGCTGGCGACATGATAAAGCAGGCTGGTGGCACGCCGCGCGTCGCCTTCATTGTCCGACTTGCTGGCTACCTCGCGCGCAAAACCGATAGCGCGGTCGGTGAGGTCCCGCAGGCGATTGCGCCAGGCCTGCGGCACATTGGCGCTGTCGTCGAGGCGGGCATGCAGATCGGCGGCGAGCGCGGCATCCGCACCGTGGCGGCCGACCGCGCGCTTCAGCGCATCAATTGCCACAATATTGCCGGTGCCTTCCCAGATCGAGCCGAGATGCGCATCGCGCAGCAGCCGCGCGGTAGCGAATTCCTCGATGTAGCCGATGCCGCCGCGCATCTCCAACGCATCGCCGCAGACCTTGCGGGCATCGCGGGTGGCACGGAATTTCAGCGTCGGCGTCAGAATCCGCAGCAACGCTGCCGCGTCCTGGCTGCCGGCTTCGGCGCGATCGAGCGCATCAGCGGTGAGGAAGCTCATCGACAGCGCCTGTTCGGTTGGCAGCATGATCTTCATCAATTGCCGCCGCGCCAGCGGCAGGTCGATGATGCGCTGGCCGAACACCACGCGATTTTTCGCCACCGTCATCGCGTCGTGACAGGCGCGCCGCATCAGCGCGGTGGATTTGACGCCATTGGAAAGCCTGGACGAATTGACCATCTCGGCCATCTGCACAAAGCCGCGATCGAGCTTGCCGACGGCATACGCAATCGCGCCCTCCAGCTTGATCTCGCCCGAGGCCATCGAGCGGGTGCCGAGCTTGTCCTTCAGGCGAACGATCCGGTAGTGGTTTTGCGACCCATCCTCAAGCCGCCGCGGCATCAAAAAGAGACCGACGCCGCGCGTGCCCGGCCCTGCGCCTTCCGGGCGCGCCAGCAGCATCACCACTTCGGCGTCGGCATTGGAGCAGAACCATTTCTCGCCATGCAGCCGCCAGTGATCGCCCTCCTGCACGGCCGTCGTGGTGAGCGTGCCGACGTCGGAACCGCCTTCCTTCTCGGTCATGAACTGACCGCCCTGGGTCAGCTTGCTCATGTCGGTTTGCGTCAGGCCATCGAGATATCGCGCCTTCAGCGCCTCGCTGCCGAAATTATTCAACAGCTTGGCGCAGCCGTCGGTGACGTTGATCGGGCAGCCCAGCCCGAACTCGGCCTGATTGAACAGGAACGTAAAGGCGTGCTTGGCGACAACAGGATATTTGTCCGGCCATCCCATGATGCCCTTGCGGATCGACAGCGCGTGAATGCCGAACTCGCCGAATGCGGCCTTCTCCAGTTCGCGATAGGCCGGATGATATTCGATATACTGCGAATCGCGGCCAAAACGGTCGCGCTGGTGCAGCACCGGCGTGTGGCGGTCGGCGAGCCGCGCGCATTCGTCGAGGTGACCGCCGGCCAGTTCGCCGAGCCGGTCGAGATGCGGTTCGATGTGGCGGAACAGCGGCTCCGGCAAATGTAGCCGCAGCAGATCGGTCAGCGCCGGATCGGCCCGGTAGAAATTCATCCCCGAGGTATCGGGTGCAAGCAATTCTGGCTTGTCGGCCGCGGCCGTGCTGCGATCATGCGTGAGAGGCTGCTGCATATTTATCTCTTGTTCGTTCCGCCCGATATTGATCATCTACCGATAACGCAGGCGATCAAGCCGTCAACAAGCATAATTGGAGGGTCACCCCATGGCGGACGGATATCAGCCGCGCCATGACCCAGCGGGTTGTCTGGCGGAATTACGCCCCTAAATACCTGTTCCCGGTCATTTCTGGAGAGCCGCCATGCCGACCCCGCCAACCTACAAGACCGCCCTGATCGTCGGCGCCGGCGAGGGATTGAGCGCATCGCTGGCGCGGCTCTTCGCGCGCGAAAAAATCCGCGTCGCGCTGGCCGCCCGCAAAATCGAAAAACTCGGCGCGCTGTGCACCGAAACCGGCGCCCGTGCCTATGCCTGCGACGCCACCAACGCCGACGACGTCGAACGGCTGTTCGGTCAGGTCGAGCGCGAGATCGCTACGCCTGATCTCGTCGTCTATAACGCCAGCGGACGGGCGCGCGGCCCCTTCACCGACCTGGTGCCGGCCGACGTCGCCAACGCGATCGCGGTCAGCGCCTTCGGCGGTTTCCTGGTGGCGCAGCAGGCGGCCACGCGCATGCTGCCCAACAAGCACGGCGCGATCCTGTTCACCGGCGCCTCCGCCAGCGTCAAGGGCTATCCGCAAACGGCGCCGTTCGCGATGGGCAAGTTCGCGCTCCGTGGCCTCGCCCAGAGCATGGCGCGTGAACTATCGCCGCAGGGCATTCACGTCGCGCATTTCGTCATCGACGGCGGCATCCGCAGCGCCGCCCGCGCCGAGGCCGCCGACCGGCCGGATTCGATGCTCGATCCTGACGCCATTGCGTTGAGTTACTGGAACGTGCTGCAACAGCCGCGTAGCGCCTGGACCTGGGAGCTGGAATTGCGACCGTGGGTGGAGAAGTTTTAGAGAATGCGTAGGGTGGGCAAAGGCGCGCTTGCGCCGTGCCCACCATCTATCGCCGGACTGAGGGTCGATGGTGGGCACGCTTCGCTTTGCCCACCCTACGAAAAACAATAACTGGGGGAAAACATGACCGAAATCACCGTCGACACCGGCACCAATGAATTGCTGTGCGTGATCCGCGACCGCGTCGCTATCATCACGCTGAACCGCCCCGAGGCCCGCAACGCGATGTCGGACAATTTGACGCCGGCGCTGCGCAACATGATCAAGACCTGCGGCGAGAATCCGGAAGTCGGCGCGCTGCTGCTCACCGGCGCCGGCACGGCGTTCTGCGCCGGCGGCAACGTCAAGGGCATGGGCGCCAACCGCGACAAGAAGAAGCTCGAAATGTCGCACGACGAGAGAGTCGCCGATCTGCAGGAACGGCAACGCCTGCTGACCGGCGCCTTGGTCTCGGTGCGCAAGCCGACCATTGCGGCCCTACCCGGCCCCGCAGTCGGCGCCGGGCTTGCCCTCGCGATGGCCTGCGACATCCGTATCGCCGCACAATCGGCCTTCCTATCCACCGGCTATCTCAAGGTGGGCCTGAGCGGCGACTATGGCATCGCCTGGCTGCTGACCCGGCTGGTTGGCACCGCGCGGGCGCGCGAATTGATGTTCACCTGCGAGCGGGTGGATGCCGCCAGGTGCGAGACGATCGGCCTCGTCAACCGCGTGGTCCCGGACGATAGACTGCAGGCCGAAGCCTTTGCGCTCGCCAAATCGATCGCTGAAGGTCCGACGATCGCGATCCGCTATATGAAGGACAATCTCGACGAAGCCCTGATGTTCGATTTCGCCACCGCGCGCGATCATGAAGCCGAACGCATGATCCGCACCCAGGTGACAGCGGATCACAAGGAAGCGGTGCAGGCCTTCATCGAGAAGCGCAAGCCGGTGTTCAGGGGCGGCTAGATCTATTTCGCAGGCGCTCTTGCGAAATCGACGAAGGCGCGCAGCGCCGCCGGGAGTTGGCGGCGGCTCGGGTAATACAGGAAGAAGCCGAGATAGGCGGGACACCAGTCGGCGAGTACACGTACGAGTTTGCGTTTCGCGATCAATTCCTCAACCTGGCCTTCGAATACGAAGGCCAGGCCGGTCCCTTCCAGCGCCGCGTCTACCATCAGATCCTGGTCGTTCAGGGTCAGCGGGCCCGCGACGTCGATTTCGACCTCGATGCCGCCGCGCTCGAATTCCCAGCGATAGAGCGCGCCGCTGGTGAAGCGGTAGCGGATGCACGGCATCCCCTTGAGGTCATGCGGCGTCACCGGTGGCTTGTGCCGCTTGCGTCGGCAAGACCCGCGCATGCGGATGACGTCAACCACGGCCAGCGCGGCGATCCGCGCAAGCTGGCGCAGGGCCTTCATCAGGCTTGCGAATACAAAAACCCCGCCGCTGCGGCTGCCGCTCGGCAGCGATACGGTGGAGCGGATCGAGGCCAAGAACGCCTTTGTCGCCAAGGAGCTCGCGGCCTGGCGCGAGGTTTCGACTTCGACCGACTGGACTGAAGAGGCTGCGTGAATGCGGCCGAACGCCGAGGCACAAAAATAGCCCGGTTCTGGTCAGCCAGAACCGGGCCTAGTTTCGTCAAACCGCAACCGAGGACATAGTGCCCTGGCGGGAGAGGGCGGCGAGCCGCCAGCTTGCACAGGGGATGTCTTGCGGTTCGACGTCGATATGCTTTGCAAAGCGCACCAGCTTCCAGTCGCCGGGGGTCGGCATGAAGGCGTAGCTCGATTTGCGGGCGAGGCCGATCATGGCCTCATTGGAACGCAGCGTATCGCCGAACAAGCGGTCAGCGCCGAACGAGGCGGCGCGGCATTCGAGATTTTTCAACAGCGCCTTGCCGATGCCATGGCCCTGCCAGCGGTCGTCGACCGACATGCCGAATTCGATGCTGCCGTTCTCGAACGCGTAGCGGGCTTCGCCGACGATGATCTCATGGCCATCGACCAGCATGGTCGCGACCACGCTGAAGCGGTCGGCTTCGCCGATATGGATGAAATCCTCGAGCACCGACGGCGGCAGTTCGCGCGTGGCGCCGAGGAAGCGGTTGTAGCGGGAGCGGATCGTCAGCGAGCGGAAATAGCTTTGCAATGCCTCGGCATCGCGCGGCTCGACGAAACGCACGGTCAGGGCCTCGCCGCTGCGCGCGCGCAGCACGTCCGAATATTGCCTGAGATCGTCGAAACGCATCGTCGTCATCGCGCGCTCCCGCCGCTCGTAAGAATGGCCGGCGTCCCCCTGATGAGGCGACGCCGGCCTGGCTGCGCTTTAGGCCCGCCAGAATGGTTTTGAGGCTTCGTAGATGGCATCGCCGTGGGAGACGCCGATGTCGTGGAGTTCCCGGTCGGACCAGCTGGCCAGCTCCCGGCGTGCCGCGGAGCGCTGCCGCCAGACATGGAACAGCTCGGCGACCTGGCTGAAAAAGCTCTGTCCATGATGATTTATCATCGATTCATGCGTGAAAGTAGACATTTGAAGCTCCGATCTCTAATCTGTTGACGCTAATATCTGCGCTAACAGGGCCTTTCACAAACGACACTTTGTACCGCTTCGGATGATAAAAACTCATATATGAGGGAAGTGGAGAGATGATCGCCAGGCTGCCGTCGCTGAATGGATTGCGCGCCTTCGAGGCTGCCGCCCGGCATCTGAGTTTCACGCAGGCGGCGGCCGAGCTGAACGTCACCCAGACCGCGATCAGCCATCAGATCAAACGGCTGGAAGAAGAGCTCGGCGTCCGCCTGTTCGTGCGCCAGAACCGGGCGCTGACGCTGACGCCGCAGGCGGTGGATTACCTGCCCGGCATCCGCGCCGCGTTCAACGATCTGCGGCTCGCCACCGATCGACTGCTGCGCAAGGACGACGACCATGTGCTGACGGTCTCGACGCTGGCCTCGCTCGCCGCCAAATGGCTGTTGCCGCGCCTTTCCGCGTTCCAGGAAGCGCATCCGGGGATCGACGTGCGTATCACCACCTCGACCAATCTGGTCGACTTCCAGCGCGACAATGTCGATGCCGCGATCCGCTACGGCCGCGGCCAGTGGGCGGGGCTGCGCGCCGACTGGCTGATGGCGGACGAGCTGTTTCCGGTGTGCAGCCCGGATCTCTTGAAGGGCAACAAGCCGCTGAACTGCCCGGAAGACCTCCGGGAGCACGTGCTGCTGCATACCAGCAACGTCAACAGCGACGACTGGCGGCTGTGGCTGACTGCGGCCGGCCTGCCGGCGGACTTTTCCAAACAGCCGGGCGTGACCTTCGACCTCATCTTCATGACGGTGCAGGCTGCCATCGACGGCCTCGGTGTCGCGATGGGCCGCACCGCCTATGTCGAGGAGGACATCGCCAAGGGCCGCCTGGTGGTGCCCTTCAAGATCACGCTGCCGACCGATGCCGGATTCTATCTGGTCTCGCCCGCGGGACGAACGGACCCGCCGAAATTGTCGGCGTTCCGGCAATGGCTGGTTGCCTCGGTACAGAACAAGCCCTGAAAGACCGACATTCCGCGTTCTCAGGGCACCTCCGCTGTTTTGCGGGTTGTCGCTACGCCCAACTGTGCCAAATTGTCGCATCAAGCAGGCTAACTGTCTCGATGAACGAGACTTTTTGCGCCGGCGGCAACATACCGGGAGACGGCGTCATGGCGCAGGCAAGTGGTGCGGAAATACCGCAAATCAAATCGCGTATCGGCGCCATCCTGCGCGCGACCAGCGGCAATTTCCTCGAGCAATTCGATTTCTTCCTGTTCGGATTTTACGCCAGCGCCATCGCGAAGGCGTTCTTTCCTGCCCAGAACGAAACGGCGGCGCTGCTGAATGCGTTCGGGGTGTTCTGGCTCGGCGCGCTGATGCGCCCGGTCGGCGCCATCGTGCTCGGCTCCTATATCGACCGCATCGGCCGGCGCCGGGGTTTGATCGTGACGCTCGGGATCATGGCGATCGGGACGGTCGTGATCGCCTTCTGTCCGGGGTATGAGACGATCGGCATCGCCGCTCCCGTCATCGTGCTGCTTGGCCGGCTGCTGCAGGGATTTTCCGCCGGCGTCGAACTCGGCGGCGTCTCGGTCTACCTGGCGGAGATTGCCACCCCCGGCAACAGGGGCTTCTACACCTCGTTTCAATCTTCCAGCCAGCAGGTCGCCATTTTTGTTGCCGCGATTCTCGGCTATGTGCTGAGCGAGGTGATGCCGGCCGAAACGGTTGCGGCGTGGGGCTGGCGCATTCCATTTTTCATCGGCTGCCTCATCATTCCCTTCATTTTCGTGCTGCGGCGGACGCTGGAAGAAACGCCCGACTTCCTGGCCATGAAAAAGCATCCGAGCGCATCGGAGGTGTTCGCGTCCGCGGTGGCAAACTGGCGCATCGTCATTCTCGGCATGATGATGGCGGTGTTGACCACCACGACCTTCTACTTCGTCACCGTCTACACGCCGACCTTCGGCAAGACCGTGCTGAAGCTGTCCACGCCGGACGCCCTCATCGTCACCCTCCTGGTGGCCGTGGCCAATTTCATCTGGAATCCGGTCGGCGGCGCGCTGTCCGACCGGATCGGGCGCAAGCCGGTATTGCTGACGATTGCATGCCTGTCCCTGGTGACCGCCTATCCGGCACTGCACTGGCTGATCGCGGCGCCCACATTCGGCAAGATGCTGGCCGTCGAAATGATGTTCTCGTTCTATTTCGGCGTTTACAGCGGCACCATGCTGGGCGCGCTGGTCGAGGTGGTGCCGGCGCATGTCCGGACCACGTGTTTCTCGCTGGCCTTTGCGCTCGCCGCGGGCCTGTTCGGGACGTTTACGCCATTTGCGTCGACCTGGCTGATCGGTCACACCGGCGACAAGGCATCCCCCGCCTACTGGCTGATGTGCGCCGCGGCGCTGGGCATCATCGCAGCGCTCGCCATCTATCGCGACGGAGAAACGATCGCGACCCGCGACGCCGTTCCCGCGTAGAACATTGCAGGGATGCGCCGGGTAATGGACTGCCCGGCGGCGCAGGGCTAACGCATATGGCTGATTGCATCGGTGCAGAATAAACCCTGACGGATCATTCCGCGAAGCGCGCCGCATCCGACATTGTCGCATGTCGCGCGTCCGCCAATTTGATTTCCATGCAAACAACGATAACAAGAGCGCATGGTGGATTTGAAACGCAGGTTCGATGTTCTGGTGATCGGCGGCGGCAACGCCGCGCTGTGCGCCGCGATCAGCGCCCGCAGGTCCGGCGCCTCGGTGCTGGTGCTGGAGGGCGCGCCGAAATTCTATCGCGGCGGCAATACCCGCCATACCCGCAACATGCGCTGCGCCCATGACGCCGCGACCGACATCCTCACCGGGCCCTACACCGAAGAGGAATTCTGGCAGGATCTGTTGCTGGTGACCGGCGGCGAGACCGACGAAGAGCTGGCAAAATTCATGATCCGGGAGTCCAAGGACATCCTGAACTGGATCGTCGAACAGGGTGTGCGCTGGCAGCCGTCGCTCGGCGGCACGCTCAGCCTCGGCCGCACCAATTCGTTCTTCCTCGGCGGCGGCCGCGCGATGCTGAACGCGCTGTATCTCACCGCCGAACAGCTCGGCGTCCAGATCACCTATGACGCCGAGGTCGCCGACCTCCACATCGAGGACGGCATGTTCCTGGCAGCTCACCTGAAGCAGCCGATCGATGGGGTCACCGAAATCCGCGCCTCGGCGCTGGTCGCCGCGGCCGGCGGCTTTGAAGCCAACATCGAATGGCTGAAGGAATATTGGGGCGAGGCCGCCGACAACTTTCTCATTCGCGGCACGCCCTATAACCGCGGCTCGATCCTGAAAATGCTGCTGGCCAAGGGCGTGCAGGACATCGGCGATCCCACGCAATGCCATGCGGTCGCGATCGACGCCCGGGCGCCGAAATTCGACGGCGGCATCATCACGCGGCACGACTCGGTCGTGTTCGGCATTGTCGTCAACAAGCACGCCCAGCGCTTCTACGACGAGGGCGAGGACATCTGGCCGAAGCGCTACGCGATCTGGGGCCGGCTGGTGGCGGCCCAGCCCGACCAGATCGCCTACATCATTTTCGATTCGGCTGTGGTGACGAGCTTCATGCCGACGCTGTTCCCGCCGATCGCGGGCGGCACCATCGCCGAGCTCGCAGGCAAGCTCGAACTCGATCCGGTGGCGCTTGAGAAAACCATCACCGATTTCAACGCCGCGGTGCAGCCCGGCACGTTCGATCACACCATCCTGGATGATTGCCGCACCGAAGGCATCACGCCGCAAAAAACGCATTGGGCGCGCAAGATCGAGGCCGCGCCGTACCTCGCCTATCCGGTGCGGCCCGGCATTACGTTTACCTATCTCGGCACCCGTGTGAACAAGCAGTCGCGCATGCTGATGAAGGACGGCAAGCCTTCCGCCAACATGTTCGCCGCCGGCGAGATCATGGCCGGCAACGTGCTGGGCAAGGGCTACGCCGCCGGCATCGGCATGACCATCGGCAGCGTGTTCGGACGGGTGGCGGGACGGGAAGCGGCCAGAAATGCGAAGAACTAACGGCCGCCAATACACACGGGAGGGTTCATGTCGCGATTTGCTTTTCTTTCCATTGCAGTCCTCCTGATGACGGGTGCTGCTGGCGCCGCCGAGCCGATCGCGTTGCGCGACATGGGCTCGTTCCATGTCGGCGGCCGGCTGGTCGAAATCTCCGGCAAGCCGGTGAAGGAAGTGACGTTCACGCCGGGCGGCGTGCCCGCGAAAGTCGACCCGAACGGCACCTACCAGGTCGAGCAGATGTATGTGCAGTATTTTCTGCCCGCCGTTGAGAAGGGCGCCTATCCGCTGCTGATGTGGCATGGCGGCGGGCTGACCGGCGTCACCTATGAGACCACGCCGGACGGACGCGAAGGCTGGCTGAACTATTTTCTGCGCAAGGGCTGGGCCGTCTACAATTCGGATGCCGTCGAGCGCGGCCGCGCCGGCTGGGCGCAATATCCTGACATCTTCAAGAGCGAGCCGGTGTTCCTCACGACAGCCAATCCGTTCGAGCGCTTTCGCATCGGCGACGGCGCCGGTTCCTACAATGCCGATCCGGCCAAGCGAAAGCTGCTGCCGGGCAATCAGTTTCCGAACGACGGCTATGAGAACTTCGTCAAGCAGAACGTGCCGCGCTGGACCACCACCGATGATGCGATTATCGCCGCCTATATCGCCGAGATCGACCGCGTCGGCCCCTCCATCATCCTGTTCCACAGCCAGGCCGGCAGTTTCGGCTTCAAGGTGGCGCAGGCGCGGCCCAACAAGGTCAAGGCGCTGATCGCGATCGAACCGGCCGGGGTCGGCGATCCCGCCAAGGTCGAAAGCTTGAAGAACATCCCGACGCTGATCGTCTATGGCGACTACATCGAGCAGGACTCGCGCTGGCCGAAGATCCGCGCCACCGGCGTCGCCTTTGCGGAAAGCATCAAGGCTGCCGGCGGCAGCGTCGATGTCGTCGACCTGCCGAAGGCCGGCATCAAGGGCAATTCGCACATGGTGATGATGGACAAGAACAATGCCGAGGTCGCGGCCCTGATCCAGAAATGGCTCGAAGGCAAGGGTCTCACCAAGTAACCGACGCGTCGAAAGCATAGCGTTTTCAAGCGAAGTGGCCACCGGTTCGCGTGAAGAAAACGCGTCAAACAAGAAGAGCACCGCGCAATGCACGGAACGAGAATTCTGGAGGAGGCGGACCGCCTGATGACGGTCTGCAATTCCTGCCGCTATTGCGAGGGGCTCTGCGCGGTGTTTCCGGCGATGGAAATGCGGCGCGCGTTTTCCGACGGCGACCTCAACTACCTCGCCAACCTCTGCCACGGCTGCGGCGCGTGCTACACCGATTGCCAGTTCTCGCCGCCGCATGAATTCAACGTCAATGTGCCGCAGACGCTTGCCGTCGCGCGAAACGAATCCTACGCCGCCTATGTGTGGCCCCGCGCCTTTTCCGGCGCCTTCGCGCGCAACGGCCTCGTGATCAGCATCGTTGCCGCGCTCAGCGTCGCCGCCTTCATCTTCGGCTTTGCCGCCTTCCACGACCGGCAAGTGCTGTTCGGCGTCCACACCGGCCCCGGCGCGTTCTACAAATTGATGCCGCACAATGCGATGGCGGCGCTGTTCGGCGCCGCCTTCCTCTATTCGATCGTGGCGCTTGTGATGGGCGTGCGCGCGTTCTGGCGCGATATCGGCGAGCCCGTGGGCATGCGCGCCGATGCTGGCTCGATTTGGCAGGCGATCCGCGACGCCGGCGAGTTGCGTTATCTCGACGGCGGCGGGGTCGGCTGCTTCAACGAGGACGATCGCCCGACCGACCGCCGCAAGATCTATCACCACCTCACGTTCTACGGTTTTGGACTGTGCTTTGCTTCGACCAGTGTCGCGACGCTCTATCATTATTTTCTGGCGCGTCAGGCGCCCTATCCGTGGTGGGACCTGCCGGTGGTGCTGGGCACGCTCGGCGGCATTGGGCTGTTGATTGGACCCGTGGGATTGCTCCTCGAAAAATCGAAGCGCGATCCGGTACTTGTCGATGAAAAACGCCTCGGCATGGATGTCGCATTCATCGTGATGCTGTTCCTGACCAGCCTGACCGGCATGGCGCTGCTGCTGCTGCGAGCAACGCCGGCGATGGGTCCGCTACTGGCGCTGCATCTCGGCGTGGTGTTCTCGCTGTTCATCACCATGCCTTATGGAAAATTCGTGCATGGCATCTATCGCTTCGTCGCCCTGGTGCGCTATGCACGGGAGCGGCGGATGATGGGGCATGTGTGACGCGGGGATCTCCGACGTCGTCATTGCGCATCTCAGCCCTCTCCACGCGTCGTCCCGGCCTTGAGCCGGGACCCATACTCCGCGGCGTTCATTGTTTTAGGAAGGTATCTCACGCCAGCGCTCTCACGGATGGGCCGCGGCGTATGGGTCCCCCGATGCGCAATTGCGCATCTGAGCTCAAGGCCGGGACGACAAAAATTATTCTCGCGGCGCATTGCGCCCGAGCTTTGCCAGAAACTCCTTACCCTCGAAGACAGAGGGCGCAGGGAAGACCGGGTGCGCGCTGCACCCGCGGTCTCGCGTGCGGTTTGCACAAAACAAAATGCACACGA
>NZ_JAFCLR010000053.1:0-51993 GCF_018131065.1 Bradyrhizobium sp. AUGA SZCCT0431
TTTGGCCATCCCGTCCCACTCAGAGGGCGTCGGCCGTCGTCACGGACGTTGGGCGGGTTGCGGTGGACGCTGATGTCGCGACGACGAACGTGGCGGAAGCGTACGGCGAAGTCGTGTGGTCCTGGCGCCCCGTTGCTGGCGTCACGTTCGTGAGGAGCCAAACGCTTCTTGCGGGCAATGGTGGCAAGAAAGCCCGTTCACCAGGGAGAGCACGATATAAGCCGTAAAGCCATTGCGCAGGGAAGGCCGGGTGTTCTCCGCTGCCCTGTATGCTCGTGTGCACCTTGTTTTGTGCAAATCGCACACGGGACCGCGGGTGCAGCGCGCACCCGGTCTTCCCTGTGCCCTCATTTTCGAGGGCAAGGAGATTTCTGGCAAAGCTCGGGCGCAATGCGTCGCGAGAACGCGAAGGCGCGTTTGCGATGACCCATCCACGTCGTCCCGGCCTTGAGCCGGGACCCATACGCCGCGACCCATCGATTAGAGCGCTGGCGTTAGAGATCTTCTGCAAACAACAGCCGCCGCGGCGTATGGGTCCCGGCGTTCGCCGGGACGACATGCGGAGAGAGTGCGAACCTACTCCGCCGGCGCCTCGCCACCGGCCTGGCTCTGGCCGCGGCTGGCCAAAAATCCGAGCGCGAGGCCGCCGATCGCGAGAATCGGAATCAGTTTCTTGATGCCGATCGCGCGCACCACCTGGATGCCGGCGGCGACCAGCATCGGGTCGGCCAGCATGGTTTGAGCGGCGGATTTTGTCGTCTCCTTGACGCGCGTCTCGATCTGTTTCTTGCGCACCATGTAGGAGATCGCCGCGATCATCGTCACCACGAAGAAGATGCCGGCGCCGGTCAGGCAAGCATAAACGGGGCCGTACTTCTCCAGCACGAAGATGAAGGCGGCCGCGCACAGGAACGATGTGGTGACGAGCAAGGCAACCGCGGCTGCTGCCGCCAGCGAGGTCAGCCGGAGCGCAGTGCCGGTCGAATCCTTGAAGTCATCGATCAGTCGCTGAAACATGGGCCGGCCTCGATCTGAAAAGAACATCAATAAACGAAACGACCTCGCGCCAGCGCCGCCATCGGGAGATGAAGGCTGGCTTTCCGGCGCGGGTCATCATTGCCATCATCGCCGGATTACCGGCATCGCCGGATTACCGGCGCCACATTGCGCCGAGCAGGAAGCCCACGCCGAGTGCGAGGCCGACGGTTGCCAGCGGCCGCTGCGTGATGACGTCTTCCAGCGATTCCTCGATCGAGGAGGCCGCATCCTGAGCCGCGTCCATCATGGCGCTGCCGCGCTCGGACATGTCGTCCACCGCCTGTTCCGCATTGGCGCGCGCCTGCCTGTAGCCGCGGCGCGCCTGCTTGCCCGCGGTGCCGGCAAAACTGTTGAGCGCATCGGTGATCTGGTCGGTGAGGGCTGCGATATCGTTTTTCACGGCGGTTACATCCTTTTCCAGGCGTTCGTAGGTCGCTTTATCCGTCAGGTTCTTTGCGGCGTCGCCATTCGTCATCGACATCAAAAGCTCCCGGGTACTAAATTTGCGTATCGGGGAAACGTCCGCCCGAAGCGGAAGTTCCTGCTGCGAAACCCTTTGATTCTAGGGCAACTGCGGCGAATTGACCGGCATCAGATGCTCCTTGAGGATCAGCGCGACGATCAGGATAGGCGACGCCAGGAACGCGCCCATCGGTCCCCACAGCCAGGTCCAGAACGCCAGCGCGATGAATACCGCCAGCGCGTTGAGCTCGAGCCTGCGGCCGACAATCGTCGGCGTGACGAAATGGCCCTCGAGGAAGGTCATCGCGGCGAACAGCAGCGGCGCGAGCAGCCCCGCACTGATCGTCGGGAAGGCAACAAGGCCGACCACGACCAGCACGACGAACATCGCGACCGGTCCGATGATCGGAATGTAGTTCAATGTCGCGGCCAGCGCGCCAAGCCCCGCCGGATTGGGCATGCCCGTGACTGCGCAGATGATGCCGGTTGCGATGCCGACGCCGACATTGATCATCGTCACCATGATCAGATAGCTGCCCAGGTGCTCCTCGATCGCGTTGAGGATCCGCAGCGTTCGCAACCGTACCGGCCGGTCACCGAAATTCATCACCATGGCCCGGCGCAGATCCTTCCAGCTCGCGATGAACAGGATCAGGGTGGCGACGAACAGCAGGAACTCGGCGAAGGTCGGTGACAGGAATTCGAGCGTCGGCTGCACCCATTCGAATTTCGGCATGTGGAAGGTTGCCAGCGTGTCGGAGCTGCCGAGCATGCCTTGCAGCTGCTGCCACAGCGCCAGCGGCCGGTCGAAGACGTGCATTTTTTCCTTCAGCTCCGCCCCCAATTCCGGAAGCTTGCTGCTCCATTCCATCACCGGCGATGCAATCAGGCCGACCATGAAGGCTGCGCCGGTGACGACGGCGGCCACGATCAGGACGGCGCCCAGCGCACGGGGGATGCGATAGCGCTCGAGGAAGCTCGCCGCCGGCGACAGCATCGTACCGACGATGAACGCCATCGTGATCGGCAGGAAGAACGCTTTCGCGACGTAGAGCACGGCGACGATGCAGATGATCAGCAGCGATACCAGCGAAAAGGCGACGATTTCGGCGCGGCTGATCAGCGGGGGCAGTTCGACATTGCTGTCGGGCAGCGGCTTGCCTTCTGACGCATTGGCTTTCTGGCGGTCGCCCGGCGAAGCCCTTTGGTCGGAGGTCTTGCGATCGGAGGACTTGTTGTCAGAGGACTTGTTGTCAGAGGACGTGTTGTCAGAGGACGTGTTGTCAGAGGACTTGTTGTCAGAAGGCTTGCGGTCGGATGGCTTGCGTTCCGTCGGCTTGCTTTCATTGGACGGTGCCTTGCGATCTTCAGGCGCCCTGCGTTCTTCAGGCAAAGGCTTGAGAGGCGAAGGCTTGAGAGGTGAAGGCTTGGGGGGCAATACGCGCACAACGATTCTCCCCCGCGCGAGGCGGTGTTCACATGGCAGCCGCGACGTCGCCCCGCGAACCGAATTCTCAACCGCCCCAACAAGCGCCGGGAGCAGAAGTTCCATCGCGGAAGCGTGAACACCGGCGCGCTTGACAGCAGGCCTGTCAATTTGAGCCGCAGGGAACTGTGCCGCCCCGGTCGCGTTGCCAATTCAGAGCATCACACGATGCGTATCCAACCGGGGCAGTCCCATGACACAGTCCTCTCATCGCCGGCGTCAGTCGCGCGTAACGCACGCGCTTGTCTTCATCAGCACCATGGTGCTGGCCCCCTCGGTATTCTCCACCGCGGCAAGCGCGCAGATGCTGGGTTATGCGTCCACCCAGCCAAACTCGTTTCCCGCCGATGAGGTGATGGTTGAGCCGGCAACGCCCGACGCGGGCGTTGTGCCGGAGCGGTTGCGCCGCGCCGTCGTCGCTTTCAACACGTCGGAGGCGCCCGGCACCATCGTGATCGATACCGGCAACACCGCGCTGTATTACGTGCTCGGCCAGGGCCGCGCCGTTCGCTACGGCGTCGGTGTCGGCCGCGAAGGCTTTACCTGGTCCGGCGTACAGACCATCAGCCGCAAGGCGGAGTGGCCGGATTGGCATCCGCCGGCGGAGATGATCGCGCGCCAGCCCTATCTGCCGCGTTTCATGGCCGGAGGCCCCGGCAATCCGCTCGGCGCCCGGGCGATGTATCTCGGCTCCAGCCAGTACCGCATCCACGGCACCAACGATCCCTCGACGATCGGCAAGTTCGTTTCCTCAGGCTGCATCCGCCTGACCAACGAGGACGTCAGCGATCTGTTCAGCCGGGTCGATGTCGGCACCAGGGTCGTGGTGCTGCCGAAGAACGCGCCGCGCATGGAAACGCGCACCACCATCAGCGTGCGGCCGGTGCGTCCGGCGCTGACGACGCCGCCCTCGGGGCGGCAGGCAATGAATTTGACGGCGTCGCAGCTCAACTGAGCGGCCGAACGTAATGGGAGACGTGAATGGCCGTGAGTAGAATGGCAATCCTGGGCGCGGCGGCTTTGGCAGGCGCTTCCACGCTGGCGCCTGCGGCGGATGCCCAGGACTTCTTCTCGGCCCTGTTCGGCGGCATGGGCCGGGCGAGGGGACCTAATATTTCGTTGCCGTTTGTGAACGACGGCGGACCGATGCCGGTTCAGCGCGGCGAGACGCGGCGTTATGGCGGCGGTGGTCAGGCGTTTTGCGTGCGTACCTGCGACGGGCGCTATTTCCCCGTGACGGCCTCCGACAATGCCAGCCGTGCGGCGTCCTGCGACAGCTTCTGCCCGGCCAGCGAGACCAAAGTGTTCTATGGCAGCAACATCGACAATGCCGCCGCCGAGAACGGAAAGCCCTATTCGGAACTGCCGAACGCGTTCCGCTATCGCAATGAGCTCGTGGCCGGGTGCACCTGCAACGGCAAGGATCAGATCGGGCTCGCGCCGGTCAGGATCGAGGCCGATCCAACCTTGCGCAAGGGCGACATCGTCGCCGGCGAAAACGGTTTGCTGGTGGCCGGCCGCAGCGCCGACAAGCGCGGCGCCGAACTGAACTTCTCACCCGCCTCGGACAAGCTGCGCGCGAAGTACGAACGCGTGCCGGTGGTGGCGCGGGAGTGATGGAAGCTCTATCCGTCATTGCCGGGCATAGCCGTCCGAAGGACGGCGTCGCTTCCGCTCGCCTATGCCCGGCAATCCATCCCCCTCGCAGGGCTCTTGTGAAGATGAATGGATGCCCGGGTCAAGCCCGGGCATGACGGCTTCCATTGAAATAATCAGGCCGCGCGGATATTGCCGAGGAACTGAGTGACCTGAGTACCCAATTGCTTGCTCTGCGTTTCCAGCGTCTCGGAGGCGTGCTTGACGTCGTCGGCGGCGGCAGCTGCCGCATCGGCGTCGGTCTTCACGCCCGAGATGTTGTCGGAGACGTTCTTGGTGCCCTGGGCGGCGAATTGCGTGCTGCGCGTGATCTCCTGCGTCGCGGCGCCCTGTTCCTGCACGGCGGCCGCAATCGCGGTCGCGACCTCGTTGACCTCGCCGATGATGCCGCCGATGCCCTTGATGGCCTCGATCGCCTCATTCGCGACCTTCTGAATGTCGGAGATCTGCTCCGAGATTTCCTCGGTCGCCTTCGCGGTCTGGCTCGCCAGCGATTTGACTTCGGAAGCCACCACCGCAAAGCCGCGGCCGGCTTCACCGGCGCGGGCGGCCTCGATGGTCGCATTCAGCGCCAAGAGGTTGGTCTGGGCGGCGATCGAATTGATCAGCCCGACGACTTCGCCGATCCGGCCGGCGGATGCGGCAAGGCCCTGCACGGTGCCGTCGGTCTCACGCGCCTGGCTCACCGCGCGGCTGGCAATGCCGGCGGCGTGCGCGGCCTGCTGGCTGATGTCGTTGATCGAGGCGCTCAGTTCTTCCGACGCGGCCGCGACCGTCTCGACGCTCATCGAGGCTTCGCTGGAGGCCTTTTCGGCAACCTCAACCCGCGCGTTGGTCTGGCGGGAAACCGCGGACAGGCCGTCCGAGGTGGTCCGCATCTGGCCGGACGCGTCGCCCAGCTGGTCGAGCGTCCGGCGCACCAGGCTCTCGAATTCGCCGACATAGCTTTCGATCGCCTGCTGCCGCGCTGTGGCGCCGGCATTGCGTTCACGCTCCTGCGCCTCGATCCGGACCTTGTCTTCGGCCTGCTGCTTGAACGTCTCCAGCGCGCCGGCGAGCGCACCGATTTCATCCTTGCGCACCGCATAGCCGGTGTCGACCGTGAGGTCGCCAGCAGCGACTTTCAGCATGGCGTCGCGCATATTGTGCAGCGGCTTGATGACGCGGCGGGTGACGAGAATCAACGCGGCGAACGTCAACATCAACGCACCGATGAGCAGCACCAGTTGCACCACCAGCGCGCGGCGGGCCGAGGAATATTGCATCACGGTGTGGTCCCGGGCGGCGTCGAGCGCCGTTTCGGCGACCTTGACCGCGCTGCCGAGGCGCCCGACCGTAATCGGCGTCCACTGGTTTGCGGTCAGTTCGGGCTTCCCGCCGGCGACCATCGTCGTCATCAGGCGATCGCGCAAAGCGATATAGTCCGGTTCGAAATAGGCGGTCTTGGTCGCGGCTATCGCGGCGGCAAGCGCCGGCGGCAACTGCATTCCCGAGGACGTCAATTCCAGCGCGTTCCATGCGGTCTCGGTGCCGCCGGAGTATTTCAGGTATTTGAGCTGTGCTTCCGGCGCCGCCTTTCCCGTGGAGAGCCCGTTGGAAACCAGCAGCGATGCTTCGCCTGCGGTATTGCGGAGCAGCCAGGCGATCTGCTTGATCGCCAGCAATTGGTCAATCATCGGGTCCTGATGGTTGACCACGGTGGAAAGCGCTGCGGACAATTTGTCCAGCGTCTCCAGCAGCGCGGTCGCCGTCTCCATGTATTCCTTGCCTAGCGTCGGACGACGGGAGGCCTTCGGCTTGCTCACCTCGTCCCAGAACTCCTTCTGCTGCGTGCTCAGCTTCTTGAACAGACGATCGAGCTCAGGGACCAGAGCGGGGGCTTGTGCGAATTCAATCGACGGGAGCAACGTCAGCGCGTTGCTCAAGGCGGGCATTTGCGTATCGCGAATGTTGCGCAGATATTTTTCGATATCGCTGTCCATCGGCGCATCGGTATTCAACAGCCGGTTGGTCGTGGAGCGGTCGGTGCGCAGATTATGCATCGCCTTGAACATATTGGCGGATGCGTCGGTGACCACCGAGATGCGGTTTGCCACCTGCAGGCGGCCCCAGGCATCCCAGGCGTTGAGCGAGAACCCCACCACGATGCAGAAGGCGGTGGCCAGGATGACGGTCTTCAGCAGCGTGGATACGGTCAGACGGTTCAACATGATGCTTCCCCCAAAGCCGCGGTCATTTGGGGGGAAAAGGGTAAATACTTAGACAGCGCCGGCGTAGTAGAACTACGGAACCATTGAAATGGTTGAAGTTTTTATGTTTGCACGCAGGTTCCCCGTCCGGAACCCAATGTGACCTGACACGTTAACAAAATACCAACAGCGCTATTCCAGCCCGAGGGGGGCCGCATGCTCGTCAGCGTACTCGTCACGTTTCTCGTCGTTATCCTCGTTCTCTATCTCATCAACCTGCTGCCGCTTGATGGCCGCGCCAAACAGATCGCGCGAGTCGTCGTGATCATCCTCGGCGTGATCTCGCTGTTGAAATACATCGCGGTGATCTAACGGCCACCGCAACAAAAAGCCCCGGCACTGCCGGGGCTTTTCATCTTGGAGTGATTATCTCAGGGTCTTGAACCAATCGTCCACGTCCTTGTGGATCTGGTCCTTGGCGAAGCCATAGCGTTGCTGCAGCTTGCCTTCGAGTTGCTCACGGCGGCCTTCGATCACATTGAGATCGTCGTCGGTGAGCTTGCCCCATTTCTCCTTGGCGGCGCCCTTGAACTGTTTCCAGTTTCCTTCAACCCGGTTCCAATCCATCGTCATCTCTCCCTGTGAGTTGAGATGAATTCTCAACGGGCGCACGATCCAATCGTTCCTGCAGTCCGGCAAAGCGGCACCAGCCCTGCGACAGATCGCGCGCCGCCTCCCGTATTTAAACGGGGCGTTCGACCGGCTGCGGAACCGCGGTTGCATGCGAAGACAAACTGAACGTTAACGCGAGTAGTGAATAGTTCTCGCGTTTCAAGGGAATTTAAGTTCGGCCCGTAGAGCGGAACCACATCAATTTTGAGGATACGCCGGCAATGAAGCTTCGTTTGACGATCACGCGCGCCATAGTCCTGTTCGGCCTTGTCACGGCAATCGGTCTGGGGGCCGTGGTCTTCACCGGCCTCTTCGCGCTCAGCGAGGTCAAGGTCGGCGGCCCCCTCTACAACAAGCTCAAGCTCGGCAACGATCTGATCGCCGACATCCTGCCGCCGCCGGAATACGTCATCGAGTCGTATCTCGAAGCCACCCTTGCCTTGAACAATCCGTCCGAACTCGCCAACCGTCGCGAGCGGCTGAAGCAATTGAAAAAGGAATATGACGAGCGCCACGAGTTCTGGGTGAGGTCGGACCTCGAGCCTGTGGTCAAGGCAAAGTTCGTTGTGGATTCGCATCGCGAGGTGCAGCGCTTCTGGACCGCCATCGAGCAGGCGTTCCTGCCGGCCCTGGCCAAGGCAGACGCCGCCGCCGCGGCAAAGGCGTATTCGGAAATCTCCGCCGCCTATCTCGCGCACCGCGCCCTGATCGACGAAATCGTCAAGAAGACCACTGACGACAACGCGGCCATTGAGAGTGCCGCGACCCAGCGTGTCGGCACGTTCAACGTTATTCTGTGGGGCATCTCGGGCCTGGTGTTCCTGATCATCGGCGGCGGCCTCGTCGGCGTCGGCCTCGGTGTGATCCGGCCGATGACCCGCATGACCGGCGTGATGGCACGGCTCGCCGGCGGCGGATTGGATATTGAAATACCGTCCCTCAAACGAACGGATGAAGTCGGCGCCATTGCCCGCGCCGTCCAGGTGTTCAGGGAGAACGCGCTGCGCGTTCAGGCCATGGAATCCGAGCAGGCCGGCCTCAAGCTCAGGGCGGAGGAAGAACGCAAGCTGGCGATGAGCCAGGTCGCTGACGGCTTCGAGCAGGCGATCGGCAAGATCATCGAGGCCGTCTCATCGGCCTCTTCCGAAATCGAACTCGCCGCCGGCAGCTTGACCAGGACGGCCGAAACCAGCCACAAGCATACGGCAGAGGCGGCATCCGCATCCGACCGTTCCTCGGCCAATGCGCAATCGGCGGCTGCCGCTTCGGAGCAGATGGCTTCCTCGGTGACCGAAATCGGCCGCCAGGTGAAGCAATCGGAAGACATCACCCATGCAGCCGTGCGTCAGGCCGAGCAGACCAATGAGCGGATCGCGGAACTGTCGCGGGCGGCCGGCCGCATCGGCGAAGTCGTCAAGCTGATCGCGGCGGTGGCCGAGCAGACCAATCTTCTGGCGCTCAATGCGACGATCGAAGCGGCGCGCGCCGGCGAGGCGGGCCGCGGCTTTGCGGTGGTGGCTTCCGAGGTCAAAGCGCTTGCCGCCCAAACCGCCAAGGCGACCGAGGAAATCGGCGCCCAGATCACCCAGATGCAGTCGGCAACGGAGCAGTCGGTGTCCGCGATCAAGGCGATCGGCGGCACGATCGGGCAGATCTCCGAAATTTCAACGGCGATCGCCGCGGCTGTCGAACAGCAGGGCACCGCGACGCAGGAGATCGCGCGCAACGTCCAGCAGGCGGCCGAGGGCGCCATCGAGGTCGGCGGCTGCCTCGCCGATGTCAGCCGTGGTTCGGTCGACACCCAGGCGGCGGCCGAACAGGTCCATGGTTCTGCCCGTTCGCTCGTGCAGGAAGGCAATTCCCTCAAACTCGAAGTCGGCAAATTCCTGCAGACGATACGCGCGGCCTGATATCCGAACGGAACTCAGGCCGGCCGGTCAGCCGGCCGCCTTGGCTTCGCGGCGGCGGGCGGTGAGGATGTATTCGGTGTAGCCGTTCGGCTGCTCGCGGCCCTTGAACACCAGGTCGCACGCCGCCTTGAAGGCGATGCCGTCGAAGCCAGGGGCCATCGGCCGGTACAGCGCATCACCCTTGTTCTGACCGTCGACCACGACCGCCATGCGCTTCAGCGACTCCATCACCTGATCCTTGGTGATGACACCCTGATGCAGCCAGTTCGCCAGATGCTGGCTGGAAATGCGCAAGGTAGCGCGGTCTTCCATCAGGCCGACGTCATGGATGTCGGGCACCTTGGAGCACCCGACGCCCTGGTCGATCCAGCGCACGACGTAGCCCAAAATGCCCTGGCAGTTGTTGTCGATCTCCTGCTTCACGTCGTCGGGGGCCCAGTTCGACTGCGACACTGGAATGGTGAGGATGTCGGAAAGTTTCGCGCGCTGGCCGCCTTTGGCGAGTTCCTGCTGGCGCGCCTGCACGTTGATCTGATGATAATGCAGCGCGTGCAGCGTGGCGGCGGTCGGTGACGGCACCCAGGCGGTGGTGGCGCCGGCCTGCGGATGGCCGAGCTTCTGCGTCAGCATGTCGGCCATCTTGTCGGGGGCTGCCCACATGCCCTTGCCGATCTGGGCATGGCCGGGCAGGCCATCGATCAGGCCCATGTCGACGTTCCAGTCTTCATAGGCCTTGATCCAGGGCTGCGCCTTCATGTCGTTCTTGCGGATCATCGGACCCGCTTCCATCGAGGTGTGGATCTCGTCGCCGGTGCGGTCGAGGAAGCCGGTGTTGATGAAGCAGATGCGCTTCGAGGCGTTCTGGATGCAGGCCTTGAGGTTGACCGTGGTGCGGCGCTCCTCGTCCATGATGCCGACCTTCATGGTGTTCTCCGGCAGCGACAGCATCTTCTCGACCTCGCCGAACAGCTCACAGGTCAGCGCGACCTCGTCGGGGCCGTGCATCTTCGGCTTGACGATATAGACCGAGCCGGTGCGGCTGTTCTTCGTCTTCGAAGAGCCCTTGAGATCGTGGATCGCGAGCAGGCCGGCCACCGCGGCGTCCAGCAGGCCTTCCGGAATCTCCTCCCCCTTTGAGTCCAGCACGGCGTCGGTGAACATGTGATGGCCGACATTGCGCATCAATAGCAGGCTGCGGCCGTGCAAGGTCAGGTCCTTGCCGTCGGGCGTCTTGTAAACGCGGTCAGGGTTGAGCGAACGCTTGAGCGTCTTGCCGCCCTTGTCGAAATCCGCCGACAGCGTGCCGTCCATCAGGCCGAGCGTGTTGCGATAGACCAGCACCTTGTCCTCGGCATCGACGGCGGCGACGCTGTCTTCCATGTCGAGGATGGTCGAGACCGCCGATTCCAGGATCATGTCGGCGACGCCGGCCGGATCGTCCTTGCCGATGGTGCTGCTGCGGTCGATTTTGACCTCGACATGCATGCCGTTATTGACCAGCAGGATCGCGGTCGGCGCGTCAGGGGCGCCGAGGTAGCCGGCGAACTGCTCGGCAGACTTCAGCGCGGTGGCGTTGCCGCTCTTCAGTTTGACCGCGAGCTGGCCCGCGATCACGCTGTAGGACGTCACGTCGGTGTGGCTGCCGGTCGCGAGCGGCGCGGCGGCGTCGAGGAACGCCTTGGCCTTGGCGATCACCTTGTCGCCGCGCGCCTTGTTGTAGCCCTTGCCGCTCTCGCTCGCCTCGTGCGGGATCGCATCGGTGCCATAGAAAGCATCATACAGGCTGCCCCAGCGGGCATTCGCCGCGTTCAAGGCATAGCGGGCGTTGGTCAGCGGAACGACGAGCTGCGGTCCGCAGATCTTGCCGATTTCCTCGTCGACGTCAGATGTTTCGACCTTTTGGGTCGCGGGCTCCGGCAAGAGGTAGCCGATCTCCTTGAGGAAGGCGGTATAGGCGTTCATGTCGAACGCCTTGCCCTTGTTGGCGCGGTGCCAGGCGTCGATCTTGGCCTGCAGCGCGTCGCGGACCGCGAGCAGCTCGCGGTTTTTCGGTCCCAATTTGGCGATGATGGCGGCAAGCCCGGCCCAGAATGCGTCGGGGGAAATCCCGGTTTTGGGGGTCGCCTCCTTGGCGATGAAATCGAACAGTTCAGGGGCGATCTTCAATCCGTGGGCATCGACACGATTCATGATGGGCTTTCTCGGGCAGAAACGGCGTTGATGGGTGGCTTTCAGGGATGAAAGCAGCAAAAAGCGCGCCAAAGGGCAGTTTTCAACTGCCTTTTAGCGCTAAAGCCGGGTCGATGAGAAGGCCCCAAAAAGCCTAGATATTGGCCGCCAGATCCACCAATTCGTCGAACAGAACGCCGGTCTCGGCCAGCATCTGTTCGATCGCGTCGGTGGCGTCCGCCACCGATCGGGTCGAAGTGTCGATCCGCAGCTCGCTCTGGGTCGGCGGCTGATAGTCTTTGCCGATCCCGGTGAAGGATTGCAGCGTGCCTGCGCGTGCCTTGGCGTAATGACCCTTGGGGTCGCGGCTCTCGCAGACTTCGGCCGGTGTCGCGACATAGATTTCGCGGAATGCGGCGTCCGCAATGCGGCGCGCCGCGGCACGATCCTCAGAGGAAGGTGATACGGCGGCGACGATGGCGATGTGGCCGTTGCGAGCCAGATGGGTCGCGACTTCGGCGAGCCTTCGGATATTTTCGGTGCGATCCTGCGCCGAAAAACCGAGATCGCCATTGAGGCCGGCGCGCAGCGTGTCGCCGTCGAGCAGGATGGGCGAACCGCCATTGCCGAACAGCCGCCGCTCCAGTGCGCGGGCCAGCGTCGATTTGCCCGAACCGGGCAATCCGGTCAGCCAGATCACCGCGCCGTTGTGGCGATAGCGCGCCGAGCGTTCCTCGGGACGCAGCGCGGATTCCACCGGAACGATGTCGATGGGAACGGCGCGTTGTCCGGCGTCGACCGACAGCACGAGACCGCCGCCGGCAATGCGGCCATTGACTTCGATCACCAGCCGTCCGGTGCGCGGATTGTCCTGATAGGGATCAGCCGCGACCGGCTGCGCCAGCGAAATGTCGATTTCGCCGACGTGATTGCGCGCGATCGACTTGGTCTCCTCATTGGAGAGTTCGCCGGGATCCACCGCCTTCTCGATCGCGACCACATGAGCGCGGCTTTCGCGGGTGCCGAGGCGGATCAGGATCTGCTCGCCCTTGGCGAGCGGCTTGTCGTGCAGCCAGAAAATCCGGGCGCGAATCCGCCGCGTATCGCGCGGGATCGCGCCGGCATGGGCGATCACATCGCCGCGTTCGATGAACAATTCACGGTCGAGCGTGATGCCGACCGACCGGCCGGCGCCGTGGCTGCCGTTGACCGGGGTCATCGGCCAGCTCTCAACGGTCTTGATCTTCGCGATCTTGCCGGCGGGCATGATGACGATCTCATCGCCGGCGCTGAGACTGCCGGATTCGATGCGGCCGGCGACGATGCGGCGATCGTCGAATTTGTAGATCGCCTGCACCGGCAGCCGCAGCGCCAGCTGCTCCAGCGGCCGTGCCGGTTCGAGCGCATCGAGCGCCTCGACGACGCTCGGCCCCTGGTACCAAGAGATCCGCGGCGTGCGTTCGGCAACGCCGTCGCCGTCGCGCGCGGATATCGGAATCACCGCCGACGGCGTCACGCCGAGGCCGATCAGATGCGAAGAAATCTCATCGCTGATCTCCTTGAAACGTTCCGCGCTGAAGTCGACGCGATCCATCTTGTTGACGACGACGGCAACCTGCTTGATGCCGAGCAGATGCAGCAGATAGCCGTGCCGCCGGGTCTGGTCGCGCACGCCTTCCAGCGCGTCGATGATCAGCACCGCACCGTCGGCCTGCGAGGCGCCGGTGATCATGTTGCGCAGGAATTCGGCGTGGCCGGGCGCATCGATCAGCACCACGTCGCGCGAGCGGGTGCGGAAGCGGATCTGCGTGGTGTCGATGGTGATGCCCTGGTCGCGCTCGGTCTGCAGCGCGTCGAGCAGGAACGACCATTCGAACGGCATGCCGCGCCGCGCGCTGACGGCTTTGAGCATTTCCAGCTTGCCCTCGGGCAGGCTGCCGGTTTCATGCAGCAGGCGGCCGACGAGGGTGGATTTGCCGTGGTCGACATGGCCGACGATGACGATGCGAATCTGCGGCCGCGTCGTGCCGTTGGGTGTCGCCAATACGCTTGAGGGGAGGATCATGTTCATCGCAGCACTCACACCTAATCGTCAGAGATAACCGGCGACACGCAGCCGCTCGAATGCATCTTCGGTTTCGTGATCGAGCGCGCGGCCCGCACGTTCCGGCACCTTGGTGCCGTCGAGTTCGGTCAGGATCTCATCGATGCTGGAAGCGGTCGACGCCACCGGATTGGTGATGTCCTGATCTCCCAGCGAGCGATAGCGCTTGCCGTCCTTCGACAGATACAGCGGGATGATCGGAATGTTCTCGCGCTTGGTGTAGGCCCAGATGTCGGCCTCGGTCCAATGCAGGATCGGGTGGATGCGCAAATGCGCGCCTTGCGGCGGCGAGGCGTTGAAATGGTCCCAGAATTCCGGGGGCTGATCGCGCACGTCCCAGCCGCCTTCGAGGCCGCGCGGCGAGAACACGCGCTCCTTGGCACGGGTGGCTTCCTCGTCGCGGCGAATGCCGGCGATCAATCCGTCAAAACCGTATTTGGTCAGCGCCCATTTGAGGCCTTCGGTCTTGCGGGCGGCGGAACGCGCGGCCGGGGGCAGTGTCGGATCGACGGCGTCGATCGACGGGCAGGGCTCGATCTTGAGATCGAGTTCCCATTCCTTGCCGAAGCGATCGCGGAACGCATACATCTCGGCAAATTTCTTGCCGGTGTCGACATGCAAGGCCGGGAACGGCACGCGGCCGAAGAAGGCCTTGCGCGCCAGCCAGATCATGACGTTGGAATCCTTGCCCAGCGACCACAGCAGCGCCAGCTTCTTCAAACGCGCGAACGCCTCGCGCAGGATGTAGATGCTCTGCGCCTCGAGCTCGTCGAGATGGTCCATCGAGGGCGGCGGCAGCTGCCCATGGGCCAGAATTTTGGGCGCGGATGAGGCCTGGTTGAAGGCCGCGGGCTGCAACCCGTGTCCGCCGGATTCCTTGTTGAGAAGATGCATCTCTTGGCCTTGGACTTGAGAGTGGAAAAATTCTAAAGTTGCACCGCAATAGAGAAGAAATAATTTTCTCTTTGCAGGCCTTGATCGAGAGATAAATAGAAAATAATTTCAGTCAACCCCCAAGTTGGGGAAGCGAGTATCTGATGCGCTATCTGCCTGTGTTTTTGGATCTGCAAAGCGGCAAGGTGCTGCTCGTTGGAGCGGGCGACCTCGCACGCGCCAAATTGCGCTTGCTCGCCGCTGCCGGTGCGCAGGTCCGCTGGTTCGCGACCGACGGCGATCAGGACCTCTCCGGCCTTGCCGCTGAGGACGTGGCGCGGATCGAGCCTGATGCCGGTGATCCGCTCACCGCCGATCTGGCTGGTGTGATCGCGATCCTCTGCGCCGGTGCCGGCGACATTGGCGTGGCGATGTCGGTACGCGCCAAGGCGGTCGGACTGCCCGTCAATGTGATGGACGACCTCGTCCATTCGACTTTCATCTTTCCCGCCATTGTCGATCGCGGCGACGTCGTCGTTGCCGTCGGCACCGGCGGCACTTCGCCGGTCGTGGCGCGCCGCGTGCGAGAGTCTATCGAGGCTGTCCTGCCGGCGCGGATCGGCGACCTCGCCAACTTCATCGGCGGCTTTCGCAAAGCGATGCATGCGCGGATCCCCGAATTTTCGTTGCGCCGGCGTTTCTGGGAACGCGTGATCGACGGCCCGATCGGCGCGCTGGTGCTGGCCGGGCGCAAGGACGAAGCCGAGAAGGAACTGCAGGCGATCGCTGACCCCTCGTCATTCGCCGGTGCCAATGATCAGGGCAGGGCCGAGGGCCGGGTGACGCTGGTCGGTGCCGGCCCGGGCGATCCGGATCTGCTCACCATCAAGGCGCTGCGCGCGCTGCAGGATGCCGACGTCGTGTTCTACGACGAACTGGTATCGCCGGAGATTCTCGATCGCGTGCGCCGCGATGCCTCGCGCATTCCGGTCGGCCGCCGCGTCGGCAAGCCCGGCATCGGCCAGGATGCGATCAACAAACTGCTGATCGAGGCAGCCAGATCAGGCCAGCGCGCGGTGCGGCTGAAGGGCGGCGATCCCTTCATCTTCGGCCGCGGCGGCGAGGAAATCGAAGTGTTGCGTGCGGCAGGCGTCGCCTATTCGGTGGTGCCGGGCATCACCGCTGGATTGGGCGCCGCCGCGCAATTCGAGGCGCCGCTGACCTATCGCCACGAGGCGCTGCGCATCACCTTCCTCACCGCCCACAAGGCGAGGGACGCCGAAACCGTCGACTGGTCGGTGCTGACAGACAAGAAGATGACCATCGTGGTCTATATGGGCATGACCGCGGCACCCGCGATCCGTGCGGGCCTGCTCGCCGCCGGACGCTTGCCGCAAACGCCGGTCGGCGTGTTCGCGCGGGTGACGCGGCCGGACGCCCAGGCGGTGGTCGGCACGCTCGAACATTTGCCGGCGCTGGTCGAGCAAATCGACGGCGGTCCCGCCGTCCTCATCATCGGTGACGTGGTCGCGCATTCCGCGCCGTGGCGCCTTGCTAGTTCAAACCTTGCCGATCTCGATCAAGTGATCTCCGAATTGAGGGATGCTGCAGAATGACTTCTCCGTTACAACAAAAGATCAAGATCACGGGGCCTTCGATGGTCACCGCCAATCGCACCTGGGATGGCGTCGTGATCTATCGCACCGCGCAGCAAGGCTGGTCGGCGAATCTGTCGGACGCCGCGATCGTGCGCACCTCGGATGAGGCGCGAACACTGCTTGGTGAAGCCACCGCCGATGACGTCGGCGCGATCGGCCCCTATATCGCGCCGGTCGAACTCAAGGACGGCGGCGAGATCAAGCCCGGCAATCTCCGCGAACATATCCGGTCGGAAGGCCTCACCATCGATCTGCTTCCGGTTCCGGCGTAAGGCGCATCCATCATGTACGCATATGACGAACTCGATCGCACGCTGATCAACGAACGCGTGTCTGAATTCCGCGACCAGGTGAAGCGCCGCCTCTCCGGCGAGCTCACCGAGGACGAATTCAAGATGCTGCGCCTGCAGAACGGCGTCTATCTGCAACTGCACGCCTACATGTTCCGCGTCGCGATCCCCTACGGCACGCTGTCGTCCAAGCAGTTGCGCGCGCTGGCCCGTGTCGGACGCCGCTACGACCGCGGCTATGGCCATTTCACCACAAGGCAGAACATCCAGTTCAACTGGATCAAGCTCGCCGAATTGCCGGACGCGCTCGCGGACCTTGCCGAGGTCGGCATCCATGCGATGCAGACGTCCGGCAACAACATGCGCAACGTGACCTCGGACCAGTGGGCCGGCGTCGCGCCGGGCGAGGTCGAGGATCCCCGCATCTGGTCGGAGATCCTGCGCCAGCACACCACGCTGCATCCGGAATTTTCGTTCCTGCCGCGCAAGTTCAAAATCGCCATCACGGCATCCGAGCACGACCGCGCGGCGATCAAGGTGCATGACATCGGGCTGCGCCTGTACAAGAATGCGGAAGGCGAAACCGGCTTTGAGGTGCTGGTCGGCGGCGGTCTCGGCCGCACGCCGTTCATCGGCAAGACCATCAAGCCGTTCGTGCATGGCCGCGACATCCTGAGCTATGTCGAGGCGATCCTGCGGGTCTACAACCAGTACGGCCGCCGCGACAACATCTACAAGGCACGCATCAAGATCCTGGTGCACGAGCTCGGCATCGAGAAGTTCGCGCGCGAGGTCGACGAGGAATGGAAGCAGATGGGCGACGTCGGATTGACGCTCGACCATTCCGTCATCGAGGAGGTGCGTTCGCGCTTCTCCTATCCGGCCTATGAAAAGCTGCCGCACATGCCGGACGAGCTGAAACAGGCCGCGCATGATCCGCTGTTCGAACGCTGGCGCAGGAACTCGGTGTTCCCGCACAAGGTGCAGGGCTATTCGATCGTGACGCTGTCGCTGAAGCCGGTGGGCGCACCGCCCGGCGACGCCACCTCCGACCAGATGGACGCGGTCGCCGATCTCGCCGACCGCTACTCCTTCGGTGAAATCCGCGTCGGCCACGAACAGAATCTGTGCCTGCCGCATGTCGCCAAGCGCGACCTGCCGCAGCTATGGAAGGCGCTCGACCGGATCGGGCTCGCGACGCCGAACGTCAATCTGGTCACCGACATCATCGCCTGCCCAGGGCTGGACTATTGCTCGCTGGCCAATGCGCGATCGATCCCGATCGCGCAGGAGCTGACGCGTCGCTTCGCCAATCACGATACGGCCGAACTGATCGGGCGGCTGCACATCAACATCTCGGGCTGCATCAACGCCTGCGGCCATCACCACGTCGGCCATATCGGCATTCTCGGCGTCGAGAAGAACGGCGAGGAATTCTACCAGATCACCATCGGCGGCCGCGCCGACGAGGGCGCGCAGATGGGTACGCTGATCGGCCCGGCGATTCCCTATGCGGAAGTCGCCGATGTGATCGAGGATATCGTCGAAGCCTATCTGGCACTGCGCGACCGCCCCGAGGAGTTGTTCGTGGATGCGGTGAAGCGCCTGGGTGTCGAGCCATTCAAGGAGCGGGTCTATGCCACTCGTTAAGCAGGGTAGAATCACCACCGATCTGTTCGTCCATGTTGCCGACGGCGCCGAGTTGCCCGGCGATGGCGCGATCCTGGTTCCGGCGGCGCGGTTCCTTGAGGATCCGGAAGCCTTTCTGAAGCGCGCCGGCAAGGTCGGCGTGATCTGGCCGAACAACCGCGACCTCGACGATCTCGTGCCGTATCTCGGCCGGCTGGCCGCGGTGGCGCTGGTGTTTCCCTCGTTTCGCGACGGCCGCGCCTACAGCCAGGCGCGCCTGCTGCGCGAACGTCACGGCTTCGACGGCGAATTGCGTGCCACCGGTCAGGTGTTGCGTGATCAGTTCGTGTTCATGTTGCGCGCCGGCTTCGACACGTTCGAAGTGAAGAAGGACAGCGACGCCGAGGCGTTTGCCTCTACCGCAAAAAGCTATTCGGTGTTCTACCAGCCGACCGGCGACGGCCGCCTCACCGCGCTGCATCGGCGGATGCAGCTGCGTCATTCGGAGAGTGCCGGCCAGTGAACGCGCTCGTACCCCAGGCAGTGATAGAGAAAGCTTTGGACCTGTCGCCGGCGCAGGCGCTCGATCGCGCGCTCCGCAGTGCCTCGCCCGCGGAAGTCATTGAAGCGGCGTTGAAGACCGTCGGCCGCGAGAAGTTGGCGGTGGTCTCGTCGTTCGGTACCGAATCGGCGGCACTGCTCAAGGTGATGGCAGACGTCGATCCGGCGATTCCCGTGATCTTCCTCGACACCGGCTGGCTGTTCGAGGAGACGCTGGCCTATCGTGACACGTTGATTGCAACGCTCGGCCTGCGCGACGTCCGCTCGATCAAGCCGCTGGAAGAAACCTTGTCGCGCGAGGATCCGGACCGCGAATTGTGGTTCTCCGATCCCGACGCCTGCTGCCGTATTCGCAAAGTCGAGCCGCTGGCGCGGGCGTTGGCGCCGTTCTCGGCCTGGATCAACGGCCGCAAGCGCTTCCAGGGCGGCCTGCGCGCCGAGATGGCGGTCGTCGAAGACGACGGCGCCAGGCTGAAATTCAACCCGTTCGCCAATGTCGCGCGCGAAGAGATCGAGGCGATCTACCAGCTTTCGAAATTGCCGCCGCATCCGCTGATGGCGTCGGGCTACCTGTCGGTCGGATGCATGCCGTGCAGCAGCCGGACCTCGCCTGATGAGGACGCGCGTGCCGGTCGCTGGCGCGGAAGAGCCAAGACAGAATGCGGCATCCACACGATCAAGACTTCATAGGACAATGACGCTGCACCGCCGCAAACAATGAAAAGCGGTTTCGTTGACTAAAGGCCACTTCACCGTGAGTTATGTCCCGCGTGTTCCGGTGATATCCTTCATCAGGCCGAATGGAGATTGAGATGTTCCGTCGTATTCTGCCCCTCGTCGCGGGACTGCTCTGGGCAGGTTCTGCGCTCGCCGCCGATGTGTCGCTGCTCAACGTGTCGTACGATCCAACGCGCGAGCTCTATGCTGATTTCAACAAGGCGTTCATTGCTGCTTACAGTAAGGAAACCGGCAAGAGCGTCGAGATCAAGCAGTCGCATGGCGGCTCCGGCTCGCAGGCGCGTTCTGTGATCGACGGATTGCAGGCGGACGTGGTCACGCTGGCGCTGGCCTATGATATCGATGCGATCGCCGGCAAGGGCCTGGTGGCGCCGGATTGGCAAAAGCGCCTGCCGCTCAACGCCTCGCCCTACACGTCGACGATCGTGTTTCTGGTGCGCAAGGGCAATCCCAAGGCCATCAAGGATTGGGACGATTTGATTAAACCCGGCGTCAGCGTCATCACGCCGAACCCGAAAACATCAGGCGGTGCGCGCTGGAACTATCTGGCGGCATGGGGCTATGCCGAGAAAAAATTCGGTTCGTCCGACAAGGCCAAAAAATTCGTCGGCGACCTCTTCAGGAACGTGCCGGTGCTCGATACCGGCGCGCGGGGCTCGACCGTGACCTTCGTCGAGCGCGGTGTCGGCGACGTGCTGCTGGCGTGGGAGAACGAGGCGTTCCTGGCGCAGCGCGAATTCGGCAAGGACAAGTTCGAGATCGTCTCGCCGCCGCTGTCGATCCTGGCCGAGCCGCCGGTCTCCGTGGTCGACAAGGTGGCCGACAAGAAAGGCACCCGCGCGGCGGCTGAAGCCTACCTGAAATACTGGTATACCAAGGAAGGTCAGGAAATCGCCGCACGCAATTCCTACCGTCCGCGCGATTCGGAGATCGCCAAGGAATACGAAAAATCTTTCGCCAAGGTCGAACTTTTCACGATCGACGACGTTTTCGGTGGTTGGGCAAAGGCGCAGAAGGAACATTTCGCGGAAGGCGGTATTTTCGACCAGATCTACAAGAACTGATCTGGGGCGATTTACCGAGCAATCAGGGGGACTTGTGAGCATAGCGGTGGCACGGCGGAGCAGCTTGCCGGGGTTTGGTCTCACCATGGGACTGACCCTGACATGGCTCTCCATTATTATCCTGTTGCCGCTGGCCGGCCTGTTCCTCAAGACGTTCGAGCTCAGCCTCGATCAGTTCTGGGGCATCATCACCAGCCGCCGCACGCTCAATGCGCTGAAGATTTCGTTCGGGCTTTCGTTTCTCGCCGCCCTGGTCAATCTGGTGATGGGGACCATCATCGTCTGGGCGCTGGTGCGTTATCGCTTTCCCGGCCGCCGGCTGTTCGACGCCATCGTCGATATCCCGTTTGCGCTGCCGACCGCGGTCGCCGGCGTCGCACTCACGCAGCTGTTTGCGCAAAAAGGCTGGCTCGGTGCGCCGCTGGCCGAACTCGGCATCAAGGTCGCGTTCACGCCGATCGGGATCTTCATCGCGATGGTGTTCATCGGCATCCCCTTCGTGGTGCGGACGGTTCAGCCCGTCCTGATCGATCTCGACGTCGAAATCGAGGAGGCGGCGGCAAGCCTCGGGGCCAACCGCTGGCACACCGTGTTCAGGGTGATCCTGCCGAGTTTGATCCCGGCGCTATTGACCGGATTTGCGCTGGCGTTCGCGCGCGCGGTCGGCGAATACGGCTCCGTCATCTTCATTGCCGGCAATCTGCCGAACGTGTCGGAAATCGCGCCTCTCCTGATCGTGATCCGGCTCTCCGAGTTCCGCTACGCCGATGCGACCGCGATTGCGGTTGTCATGCTGCTGGCGTCGTTCCTGATCATCTTCGCGGTCAATCGCCTGCAGCGCTGGGCCCAAACCCGTATTCCGGCGCATTGAGGGACCGATGTCGACGCAATCGAGTGTGGTGACGTCAGCGACCGAGTTGCGGGCCTATGCCCCGACGGCGGACCTCACCGTTTCCCCGCCGCCCTCCCGCATCGAGCGCGCGGGCCCGCGCACCGGGACATCGCCGGACAATCTGCGTACCGAGCCGGGGCCGGTCCGTTTCATCATCATCACCCTCGCGGTCACCTTCCTGTCGGTGTTCGTCGTGCTGCCGCTGGTCGTGGTGTTCGCAAGCGCCTTTTCCAAGGGCATCGGCGCCTATCTGGCGGCGCTGGCCGAGCCGGAGGCGCTGGCGGCGATCAAGCTGACGCTGCTGGTGGCGGCGATCTCCGTCACCCTCAATCTGGTGTTCGGCGTGATCGCGGCCTGGGCGATCGCCAAGTTCGATTTCACCGGCAAGACCTTCCTGATCACGCTGATCGATCTGCCTTTCTCGGTCAGCCCCGTGATCTCGGGTCTCGTTTTCGTGCTGCTGTTCGGTGCGCAGGGCTTTTTCGGCACATGGCTGCAGGCGCATGACGTTCACATCCTGTTCGCCGTGCCCGGCATCGCGCTCGCCACCATCTTCGTGACGTTTCCATTCGTGGCGCGGGCGCTGATCCCACTGATGCAGGAACAGGGCACCCAGGAGGAAGAGGCGGCGATCTCGCTCGGTGCGTCAGGTCTGCAGACCTTCTTCCGCGTCACCCTGCCCAATATCAAATGGGGCCTGCTCTATGGCGTATTGCTGTGCAATGCGCGCGCCATGGGCGAGTTCGGCGCGGTGTCTGTCGTGTCCGGCCATATCCGCGGCGAGACCAACACCATGCCGCTGCTGGTCGAAATCCTCTATAATGAATATCAATTCGTGGCGTCGTTCGCGATCGCGTCGCTGCTGGCAATGCTGGCGTTGATCACGCTGGTCGTGAAGACCGTTCTCGAGCGACGTCTGGACGAAGGACAGGAACCGCGTGACCATTGAAGTCAAAAACATCGTCAAGAAGTTCGGCAGCTTCGCTGCGCTCGATAATGTCGACCTGAAAGTCGACCAGGGCGAATTGCTGGCGCTGCTCGGTCCCTCCGGCTCGGGCAAGACCACGCTGCTGCGGATCATCGCCGGGCTCGACTGGCCGGATGCCGGCGAGGTGTTGATCGACGGCGAGAACGCGCTGGCGCGCGGCGCGAGCGAGCGCCACGTCGGTTTCGTGTTCCAGCATTATGCGCTGTTCCGCCACATGACGGTGTTCGAAAACGTCGCCTTTGGCCTGCGGGTACAGCCGCGCGCCATTCGCAAGGACGAGGCCACCATCCGCGCCCGCGTCAAGGAATTGCTGGATCTGGTGCAACTCGACTGGCTGTCCGACCGCTACCCCAGCCAGTTGTCCGGCGGCCAGCGCCAGCGCATCGCGCTCGCGCGTGCACTTGCGATCGAGCCGCGCATCCTGCTGCTCGACGAGCCGTTCGGCGCGCTCGATGCCAAGGTGCGCAAGGAGCTGCGGCAATGGCTGCGCTCGCTGCATTCGGAAATCCACGTCACCTCGATCTTCGTCACCCACGACCAGGAAGAGGCGCTCGAAGTCGCCAACCGCGTCGTCGTCATGGACAAGGGCCGCATCGAGCAGATCGGCACGCCCGGCGAGGTCTATGATCATCCGGCGACCGCGTTCGTGCATGGCTTCATCGGCGAATCGATCGTGCTGCCGGTGGATGTCAGCGGCGGCTCGGTGCGGCTCGGCGGCCGGCCGCTCAATATCGCCGCCAATGGCGCGGCTTCCGGGGCCTCGAAACTGTTCGTGCGGCGTCATGACATGCAGATCGGGCCCGCCGGGTCCGGTTCGCTGGAGGGCGCCGTGCGCCATGTCCGTTCGTTCGGTCCGATCCAGCGGGCCGAGGTGGCGCTGTCAGCCGGCGAGGGCAAGACCATCATCGAGATCGACGCCCCCCGCGACCGGGAACTCCAGGCCGGCGAAATCGTCAGCCTGCAGCCCCGCCGCTACCGTATTTTTGCGGCCCAGGATTAAAGGCTGTCGTAGCCCGGATGGAGCGTAGTGCAATCCGGGGTCGTCGGTAACGGATCGAGCGACCCCGGATTTCGCTGCGCTACATCCGGGCTACGAGGTCACGCCGCGGAATGGCCGCAAAATTAGCCCCACGTTCACCATTCAGCCACGGTTGGTATGCAACAACTGCGTGACATCACGGGGGTTGATTCATGCGCGCCGCGGCCGCGATAGCTGGACTTTTGTTGCTGGGCGGCTGCATGGCCGACACCGCCAGGGCGCCGGACCAGCCGACCATGTATCTCAGCATGGCCAATGGCGGCGCCACGCTGGATCCGCAAGCCGCGGCCTCGATGATTTCGCTCTACCGCCAGAACAACGGCCTTGCCGCCGTGGCTGTTGACCCTGACTTGATGAAACTCGCCGAAGCGCAATCGCAGGCGATGGCCAGGCGCAACAAGCTCGATCATGACGTCAAGGGCCCGCTGGAAAAGCGCCTCGGCGCTTCCGGATATCCGGCCAAGCTCGCGGTTGAAAATGTGTCGGCCGGCTATCACACGCTGGCGGAAGCGTTTTCGGGCTGGCGTGACTCGCCGCCGCACAAGGCCAACATGCTCAAGAACGGTGTCACAAAATTGGGCATCGCGGCGATTTATGCTCCCAACACCAAATACAAGGTGTTCTGGACGCTCATTCTTGCGTCAACCTAGGGCCTGATAAATTAGGCGTGATCTTTGCTTAGGTCTCGCCGATTGACGCCGTCGCGAACTGCCGCCACGGTACCAACGCTATTGCCCTCTAGTTGACGGTCACGATGGACAGTTCCGGCTCCGCGCCCGCAACGACGCCCGCCAAAGCGCAACGCGTGCTGGTGCTGCAAGGCGGCGGTGCGCTCGGCTCCTACCAGGCCGGCGCCTTTCAGGCGCTGTGCCGTTCCGGCTTCGAGCCGGAATGGGTGGCGGGCATTTCGATCGGCGCGATCAATGCCGCGATCATTGCCGGCAACGACCCGGCGACACGCGTCGACCGCCTGAAGGAATTCTGGGACATGGTGTCGTCGCCGGTGTCGTGGAATCCGATTACGCCGGGTGACCGCGCGCGGTCGCTGTTCAACGAGACCAGCGCCGCTTTGATCGCGACCTTCGGCGTGCCCGGATTTTTCACGCCGCGGCTTCCGCCGGCGCCACTGTGGCCGCAGGGCAGCCCGCAATCGCTGAGCTATTACGACACTGCACCGCTGAAGAAGACGCTGGAACACCTGGTCGACTTCGACCGCATCAACGATCTGAAGATGCGGCTCAGCGTCGGCGCCGTCGGCGTGACCTCGGGCAATTTCAAATATTTCGACAATGTGGAATTCAAGAAGCTCGGCAAGAAGATCGGGCCGGAGCACATCATGGCGTCCGGCGCGCTGCCGCCGGGTTTTCCGTCCATCCTCATCGATGGCGAACATTACTGGGACGGCGGCATCGCCTCCAACACGCCGCTCGATTTCGTGCTGGATGAGGAAAGCGACCGCGATCTGCTGATCTTCCAGGTCGACCTGTTCAGCGCGCGCGGCGATCTGCCGGCCACGCTGCTGGAGGCCGCCGAGCGCGAGAAAGACATCCGCTTTTCCAGCCGTACCCGGATGAACACCGACAAGAACAAGCAGGTGCACAACACACGCAAGGCGCTCCGTGAATTGATCGCCAAATTGCCCGATGATCTCAAGAGCGATCCGTCGGTGGCGATACTGTGCAATGCGGTCAAGGAAAACACCGTCACGGTGGTGCACCTGATCTACCGCAGCAAGAACTACGAATCCTCGTCCAAGGATTACGATTTCTCGCATGTCGGGGTGGTCGAGCACTGGAACGCGGGTGCCCGCGACGTGCATTTGTCGATGCGTCACAAAGAATGGCTAGAACGGCCGCAGTCCGGGGAGACCATGGTGACCTACGATCTCACGAGGGACGTTTCCAGCGCCCCCGAAGGCAAGAAAAAGGAGTGACCAGAATGGGTATTTTGAAGGGCAAGACCGCCGTTGTGACCGGCTCGACCAGCGGCATCGGATTGGCTTACGCGCGCGCTTTCGCCGCCGCCGGCGCCAATATCGTTCTCAACGGCATGGGCGTGCCGTCCGATATCGAGAAGGAGCGTTCCGGCATCGAGACCGATTTCAAGGTCCGGGCCGTGCATTCGCCCGCCGACATGACCAAGCCCGCCGAGATCGCCGAGATGATCGCGCTCGGCGAGAAGACGTTCGGTTCGGTCGATATCCTCGTCAACAACGCCGGCATCCAGTTCGTATCGCCGATCGAGGAGTTTCCGCCCGAGAAATGGGAAGCGATCATCGCGATCAATTTGTCGTCGGCGTTCTATGCCATCCGCGCCGCGGTGCCCGGCATGAAGAAGCGTGGCTGGGGCCGTATCATCAACACCGCCTCGGCGCATTCGCTGGTGGCTTCGCCGTTCAAGTCGGCCTACGTCTCGGCCAAGCACGGCATTGCCGGCCTCACCAAGACGGTGGCGCTGGAGCTGGCGACCCACAAGATCACCTGCAACTGCATCAGCCCCGGCTATGTCTGGACGCCGCTGGTCGAGAAGCAGATTCCCGACACCATGAAGGCGCGCAACCTCACCAAGGAGCAGGTCATCCACGACGTGCTGCTGGAAGCGCAGCCGACCAAGGAATTCGTGACCTCCGAGCAGGTCGCGGCCCTGGCGCTGTTCCTGTGCGGCGACGATGCCGCCCAGATCACCGGCGCCAACCTCTCGATCGACGGCGGCTGGACCGCGGAGTAGGCGTCTTTGGGTCCTGACGTTAGCACTTGTCATTGCCGGGCTTGACCCGGCAATCCATCAAGTCGAAAAATTCTTGCGAAGGTGATGGATGCCCGGGTCCAGCCCGGGCATGACGCGGAGGGATTAGCCCCGCTTCCCGAATGCCAGCACGTGCAGGCCGAGCCGCTGCCGGACGATCCAGAACAGCAGCACGGTCTCGAACGCGAGCGAGGTCGTGGTTGCGGCCGCGGCGCCGTGGCCGCCGTAGCGCGGCACCAGCAGCAGGCACAGCACCACGTTCATGACAAAGGCGAGCGCATAGGCCAGCGCGCAGATGTGCTGGTGGCCGAGCATATTGAGCAGCCGCTCGACCGGGCCGATCGCCGAACGCACCACGAGGCCGATAGCGGCGATGAACATGATGTCGTAGCCGACCACGAATTGCGGCCCGAACAGCCAGAGCAGCGGCTTGCCCAGCGCGAGCAGCGCGATGGTGGCCGCGAGCGAGGGCCAGAACGTCCATTGGATCGCGTGCGCCACATAGGCCGACAGCCGGGCCTTGTCGCCGAGCGCATGGTACTCCGCGAAGCGGTGCGCTGTGGTTGCCGACATCGCGTAGTGAATGAAGGAAACCAGCGCCAGCGTCTTCACGACCGCGAAATAGACGCCGACTTCCTCCGAGGAACGGAATTGCTGCAGCATCAGCACGTCGGTGTAGGAGAGCAGCAGATAGAAGCTCTCGACCAGCAGGATCGGCAGCGAGACCGCGAGCCAGCCGCGGAAGTCATAGGCCTTGGCGCCGGGTTCGATGTGGCCGGTGAGCCTTCGGTTCAGCACCACCATCTGGCCGATCATCGCGAGCCACACCGCGGCGGCGCTGGCCAGCATCGCCACCGTGGCGCCGAGATTGAAACCGAGCGCAAAGGCGCCGGCGGTGAGGCCGATGATCAGCGACTGGCGCACGATGAATTGCGGCATCAGGCCCAGCCGCATCCAGTCATGCGAGCGCGCGATGCCGTCCTGGGTGTTGGCGACGACGAAGGCCGGTAGGGTCAGGCAGCCGATATAGAGCGGCAGAACCGTGTTGGGCTCCATCCACGGCGACAGTGTTTTCACCACGCCCGCCAGCGCCAGCGAGATCAGCGACGACACCGCGAACGTCATCCAGCGGCTGCCGGAGAGGAAGCCGCGCAGCAGCGCGTGCTGGCCGCTGGTGCGGTATTCCGGAATGATCTTTTGCGCGGACGCCGAGATGCCGAAATCCATCATGCTGCCGAGCAGCAGCACCCAGGTCCAGACATAGACATAGACGCCGTAATCCGAGCCGCCCATCCAGCGCGCCAGCAGGATCTGCGAGAAATAGGCGAGCGCGGCGCTGACGACGCGGATGATGAAGATCGTGCCGGCCAGCCGTTTTGTCAGCGAAGCTTCGCCCGAACCACCAAAGAGACCGCGAAGCAGCGATCGCAGGCGCGCGATCGGGCCGGCAGGCGAAGCGGAGGCGGATTCGGTGTCCATCACGGCCACAGCAAGGCATCCTCGAAAGGCCGCGAGGCGGCGGCGATGCTCCGATGTATCAACGATTCGTTAAGATTCGGTTGGGTGATCCAATCTCCGCGTCGTCCCGGCGAAGGCCGGGACCCATAACCACAGGGCGTAGTTGCATGAAAAAAGCGTCTACCCGCGGCACTTAAAAACATCCGCCGCGGCGTATGGGCCCCCCGATGCGCAATTGCGCATCTGAGCTCAAGGCCGGGGCGACAACTAATTCAAATTCACATTGAACTCATAGGCCCGGTCGCCGCCGACCAGCGTCAGTTTCAGCGCGGCGCCGTCGGCGCTCGCGCCCGGCGGCAGGCCGTCGAGCTCGAAGGCAAAGCGTTTGACGCCGGGCGGACCGCCCTCGATCAGCTTCGGAATCGGCAACGCCCAGTCCGGCGTCGGCCCCTCGACGAACAGGCTGACCTCCTTGCCGCCGGGCGCGGTGACGTCGACCAGCACGTTGGCCTTGCCCTCGCGCTTGACGTCGCGAATGGTGAGGGGATTGGGGTCGCCGACATTGGCCGGCTTCGGCACCGCGTTGAGCGCATCGGACAGATTGCCGTCCTCGGTGCTTGCCACACTGGCAAAGGCCAGCTCCGCCTTGGCATCGACCGGGATGCAGAGCTTGTCGCAGACCGCGTAGTTGATGTCGGCGCGCAGCGTCACCGGCTTGTCGGTGTTCTTGGCGACGATCCGCAGCGGCAGCACGACCTGCTGCTTGTAGCCGAGCGAGACGCCGCCCGCGCCGTCATCGAACTTCATCGGCGCCGGCCACAACACCGTCACCGCTTCGACATTGTCCGACTTGGAGAAATCGAAGCGGGGCGGAACACCGGAATCGCCGGGCGTCCGCCAATAGGTTTTCCACCCCGGCTGCAGCTGGATGGAGATACCGCCGAGCAGCACCGCGCCGCTGCGCGATCCCGCCAGCAGCCGGATCGCGGAATGGGTGTCGCGCTGCCAGGGCGAGGCATCCTCGGCGCGAACCTCGATGGCCGTGCATGCGACAGCCAGAGTGGCGGCAATGCCGAGCGCGGCCCGCATGGGAACTATCACGGTCATCAGACGTCTTTACAGGCAAGTTTGGCCGCAAACCATTGAATTGCTTGTGATCCGCGGTCGAATACGACGCCCGGCTTGATTGACAGAACCGCCACCCGATATCAGGATATGAATCAGCAAGAGAGGCCTTTGCGGATGAGCCCTGAAGGCAAGACACCGAAGATGGCACCGAAGGCCGCGCGCCGCAAAGCCGCCGGCGTAGGCGACAATTCGTCCGGTGAAGGCTATCTGGACGGCCAGCTGCTGATCGCCATGCCGGTCATGGGCGATCCGCGCTTCGAGCGCTCGGTCATTTACATGTGCGCCCATTCGTCCGAGGGGGCGATGGGCATTATCGTCAACCGCCCGGCCGGCAGCATCGATTTCCCGGGGCTCCTGGTGCAGCTCGATATCATCAAGACATCGGACCAGATCACGCTGCCGGAAAATGCCGAGACCATGAAGGTGCTCAAGGGAGGTCCGGTCGATACCGGCCGCGGCTTCGTGCTGCATTCCAGCGATTTCTTCATCAAGGATGCCACGCTCAATATCGACGACGGCATCTGCCTGACCGCGACCGTCGATATCCTGAAAGCGATCGCCAAGGGCTCGGGACCCAAGCACGCGATCCTGGCGCTGGGCTATGCCGGCTGGGCGCCGGGGCAGCTCGAGGACGAAATCCAGCACAATGGCTGGCTGCATTGCGCCGCCGACGCGGACCTGATCTTCGGCGACGACGTCGACGAGAAATACCAGCGTGCGCTGCGCAAGATCGGCATCGATCTGGCGATGCTGTCGAACGAAGCCGGGCACGCCTGACTGTCATTGCCCCCGACTGTCATTGCCGGGCTTGACCCGGCAATCCATCCCCTAAGAAAAGCATTTTGCGCAGTTGATGGATACGCGGGTCAAGCCCGCGTATGACGAGTAGTGTTTGAAGCGCGGGTCTACTCTGTCGAAGACGTGCCCTCCTGCCGGCAGAGGTTGTTGCCTGTCCGAAAATCTGCCTCTATGGGGCGCCATCGAAGCTGAGCGGCTTCGCAGGGAACAGGTATTCAGTGCGCGGGAGTGACGAGATGGCGGGTTTGGTAATCACGGGTGGCCGGGTGGTGGATCCGGCCAGCGGGATGGACGCCATCGGCGATGTGGCGGTGCTTGATGGCAAGATCGCCGCCGTCGGCACCGGGCTTGGCAGCGCCGAGCGCACCATCGACGCCACCGGCCTGGTCGTGGCCCCCGGCTTCATCGATTTGCACGCGCACGGCCAGTCGATACCGGCCGACCGCATGCAGGCCTTCGACGGCGTCACGACGTCGCTCGACCTCGAGGCGGGCGTCTTGCCGGTCGCATCCTGGTATCAGCGCCAGGCCGCGAAGGGCCGCGTGCTGAACTACGGCGCCGCGGTCAACTGGGCATTCGCACGTATCGGTGCGATGACCGGCTCCAACGCGGAAAGCTCGCTGGAGGCGTTCGGCAATGCGATGCGCGACCGCCGCTGGATCGACAACGTCGCCAGCGATACCGAAGTGGCCGGCATCCTCGAGCGAATCGCGGGCGGGCTGAGCGAGGGTGGCATCGGCATCGGCATCCTCAACGCCTATGCCCCGGGCGCCGGCGTGCAGGAGCTGACCGCCGTGTGCCAGTTGGCGGCGGCGCGCGAGGTGCCGACCTTCACCCACGTCGCCTACATGTCGCGCATCGATCCGGAGAGCGCTGCGGAAGCCTATATCCGCCTGATCGGCTATGCCGGCGCCACCGGCGCGCACATGCACATCTGCCATTTCAATTCTTCCAGCAAGACGGACATCGAGCGTTGCGTCGCGCTGGTCGCCAAGGCGCAGGCGCAGGGGCTGCCCATCACGGTCGAAGCCTATCCCTATGGCACAGGCTCGACGGTGCTGGCGGCGGCGTTCTTCAGCGACCCCGAATTCGAGGCGCGCAACGGCCTCGGCTATGATTCCGTGCAGCGGGTGACCGACGGGCATCGCTTCCGCGACCGGCAGGAACTGCTGGCGGCACAGGCCGCCGAACCTTCCACGCTGGTTCTGTGGCACGTTCTGGATATCGACAATAACGCGCATCATCGCGACCTCCTCGACATGGCGGTGCTCTATCCCGGCGGCGCGATCGCCTCCGACGCCATGCCCTGGACGCTGACGGACGGCCGCGCCTACACCGGCGACGCCTGGCCGCTGCCTGATGACGCGACCTCGCATCCGCGCTCGGCGGGTTGCTTCACGCGCTTCATCCGCGAGTGGGTGCGCGAGCGCCGCAAAGTGTCGCTGCTCGAAGGCATCCGAAAATGCGCACTGATCCCCGCGGAAATTCTTAGCGCCTCTACGCCGGCGATGCACGCGAAAGGCAGGCTGCAGGCGGGTGCGGATGCCGACATCGTCGTGTTCGATTACGAAACGCTGAGCGACCGGGCGACGTTCTCGGCGATGAATCGCCCGTCGGAAGGCGTGCGCCATCTGGTGGTCAGCGGCCAGCCGCTGATATCGGATGGCGTGCTCGATGTGGCGGCGCGGCCCGGCCAGCCGGTGCGCCGGCCCGTTACCGGAGGCTGAGGTGCCGGTCCCGGTCGTGCTCGTGGCCGGCTTCCTCGGGGCGGGCAAGACCACGGTCGTGAACCATCTGCTGGCGCATGCCGGGGGCAGGCGGATTGCCGCCGTCGTCAACGATTTCGGCGCGATCAATATCGATGCGGAGCTGATCACCGGCGCCGCCGACGGCGTGGTGAGCCTGAGCAATGGCTGCATCTGTTGCTCGCTCGAAGGCGACCTCTTGCGCACGCTGGCTGGCTTGTTGCGGCGTGATCCGCGTCCGGAATTCATCGTGATCGAAACCAGCGGCGTCGCCGATCCGATCGACATCGTGCGCAATCTGATGGATCCGGTGATCTGGCGCGAGGCGCCGCTGGAAACGGTGCTGTGCGTCGTGGACGCCACGACTTCGGTCGCCAGGTTCGACGACGCCCTGCTGCGGTCCCAGATACGGGCGGCCGATGTGATCGCGCTGAGCAAGGTGGACCTCGTGGACGCGGCCAGCCACACGCCGGTCCGCGATGCGATCCGCGCGATACGTCCGGCTGCGGTGCTGGTCGATGCGCCGCACGGCGAGGTTCCGATGGCGCTGCTCTTCCCTTCGGATCCGGATCGAGCGCCGATGCCACGCCAGCCGGGGCAGCGACGGCCAGCGACGGATCGCTTCGAGGCGCTGAGCTGGACGTCGGAACGGCCGCTGTCGTTGTCCCGATTGCAGGCGGCGATCAATCGGCTCGCGCCGAAGCTGGCGCGGGCGAAGGGGCTGTTCGAATCCGTGGAGCAGCCCGGCAGGTTGATGTTGCTTCAGTTCGCCGGCGGACGCGCGACGCTGGCGCCGGGCGGGCCGCTGCCAGCGGGAATGCCCCGGACCCGGATGGTGTTCGTTGCCGAGATCGGCGTTCTCTCGCGCGCCGAGATCGATGGGATCATGGAAGGCTGCGTTGAGGCTGGAGACGCTTAGTACACCAACGGTGTCGTCCCGGCCTTGAGCCGGGACCCATACGCCGCGGCCACCATTGTTGAAAAAGAAAAATAACGGCTACCGCGCCAACCAATTGCCGCCGGTGGCTATGGGTCCCGGCTCAAGGCCGGGACGACAGCAATCTACTCCGCCGCCTGTTGCGCCACCGTCGGTGCCGTTCCTGCCACCGTGGCGCGGCGCATGTCGCGGGGCTGCGACTGGTCGTAGCGCCGCACGCGATGCATGGTCTGGCGATTGTCCCACATCACGAGGTCATGCAGCGTCCATTTGTGGACGTAGACGAATTCGGGCTGCGTGGCGTGCTCGTTGAGGTCGCGCAGCAACAGCCGCGCTTCCGGCATCGTCATGCCCTTGATGGCGCCGGCATGCGACGAGAGGTACAGCGACTTGCGGCCATGGACCGGATGGGTGCGCACCAGCCGCTGCAGCACCGGCTTGAACAACTGCTTCTCTTCATCGGTGTAGTCGAGAAAGCCGAGCGATCCCCGCGAATACATCAGCGAATGCTCGCAGATCATGTCCTCGATCTCGGCCTTGGTCTCGTCGTCGAGCGCGTCATAGGCCGCGCGCATGTCGGCGAATTCGGTGTTGCCGCCCTTCGGGTTCACCACCCGCGCCGACAGCAGCGAGAACTTCGCCGGAATCGGGCGGAACGATGAGTCGGAATGCCACAGGCAATTGCCAAGGTTGAACAGGTTGATGCGGCTGTCGCGCGGCAGCGGCTTGCCGTCCTTGTCGAGGTTGGAGACGTCGTTGAGCCCGGTCTGCAGCCGCGAATCCTCCGGCTTGACGACACTGCCGCCGCGCGGATTTTCCCGCTCGCCGAAATTCAGCGCGAACGCCATCTGCTGCTCGTCGGTAATGTTCTGGTCGCGAAACAGCAGCACGGCGTATTTGTCCATGCCGGCTTCGATATCGGCGGCCTCCTGCGGCGTCAGGGGCTTACGCAGATCGACGCCGGAAACCTCGCCGAAAAAATGCTTGCCGAGCTGCCGGATCGTGACCGTCATGGCGTTTCTCCGTAAAGCGGCGGGCGGTTGTCCCGCTTTGTTTGGTAAAAAACTACTCCCTGACGGGACCAAGTCAACGTTTCGGCTGCATGCCCGCTACGCGTTTCGCGCCATCAACCCGCCGTCCACCGGAATAACCACGCCGGTCAGGTATGAAGCGGCCGGCAGGCACAGGCTCAACGTCATATGGGCGACTTCCTCGGGATCGCCGTAGCGGCCGAGTGCGGTGCGGCGTTTGGCGAAGATGGTCTTGTGCTCCTCCGCAATCCGCTCGGTGATCCCGGTCCGGATCGGTCCCGGGCAGATACAGTTGACCGTAATGCCCTCGCGGCCGAGTTCCACGGCGAGCGCGCGGGTCAGGCCGGTGACGCCGGCTTTGGCGGCCGCGTACGGGCTGTTCGTTGCGGTGGCGCCGAGCGCTTCGGTGGAGGCGATGTTGACGATGCGCGGGCACTTGGATTGGCGCAAATGCGGCAGCGCGGCACGAATGATGCGCGGATGCGCTGATAGCATGACCGCCAGCGCCTTGGTCCACGCCTCGTCATAGCCGTCCGCGTCGATCGCGGCGCGCAGCGACAGGCCGGCATTGTTGATCAGGATGTCGAGGCCGCCGAAATGCGCCGCGATCCCGCCGACGACTTTGATGATGTCATCGGCCTTGGCGACGTCGAGCGTCCAGGCCTTTGCGCTACCGCCTCTTTCTTTGATTTCATCGGCGACCGCCTGCGTGGCCTCGGCGTTGATGTCAGTGACGGCAACGTTGGCGCCTTCGGCGGCGAACACCAGCGCGGTGGCGCGGCCCATGCCGCTCGCGGCGCCGGTGACGAGAACGGTCAGGCCCTTGACCGAACGGCTGAGCTCTCTGAAATCTGACATGGCGGAATCTGACCTAAAATGCCCGCGGGATTTGTGCATTGCGTTGCAGGATTGACAAGGCTGGCACCGATCCGCAGACAGGTCAAACCAGGCAGTAACAGGTGCAACGGTGGACAATATTCCCGGACTGCAAATTCGCCGCCTGCAGGTTTCGGACGCCGCGCTTTACCGGGACATCCGGCTGGAGGCGCTGCAGAAAAATCCTGAAGCCTTCGGCAGCATGTTCGAGAAAGAAAGCGCAGAGCCGCTGTCGTGGTTCGAGGCGAGGCTTGGCACTGCGGATATTTTCGCTGCGTTCCTCGATAGGACGCTCGTCGGAATAGCCGGATATTCCGCACAGGAAAATTTGAAGCAGGCGCACAAGGGGCGCCTCTGGACCATGTATGTCCGGGCGGCGGTGCGGAACATGGGGCTCGGAAAAAGCCTGGTTGCGGCGGTGCTCGACCATGCGCGCGGGCGCGTGGAGCTGGTGCAACTGACTGTGGTGAGCGAGAATGAAAGCGCGCGAAAACTTTATCGCGCGATGGGTTTCGTCGAATACGGCTATGAAAAGAAAGCCCTCAAGCACAACGGGCGATATTACGACGAGGTTCTCATGGTCAACTTCCTCGATCCACAACAACAAAAGGAAACGCACCGATGAACGAACTCGATTTCAGCGGCAAGCAGGTGCTGGTGGTCGGCGGCTCCAGCGGGATCGGCAACGGCATCGCGCAGGCATTCCGCGCCAAGGGCGCGCGCGTCGCGGTCTGCGGCACCCGCGCCAAGGCGGCGGATTACTTCGCCGGCGAAGGATCGGACCTTCAAGGTCTCGAATATGCGCAGCTCGACGTCAGCAACGCGCAGGCGATCGAGCAATTCAAGCCGTCGTTCGACGGCCTCGACGTGCTGGTGCTGGCGCAGGGCGCGGTGATCTACCGGCGCGGCGAATTCGAAATGGATGGCTTTCGCAAGGTGCTCGAGGTCAACCTGATGAGCCTGATGGCCTGCGCGACGAAATTTCACGCGATGCTGAGCGCCAGCAAGGGATCACTGATCATCGTGAGTTCGACCGCGGCCTATCATTCGACCATGGGCAATCCGGCCTACAATGCCTCGAAGACCGGCGCGGTCGGCTTGACGCGCACGCTCGGCGAGGCATGGGCCGAGAACGGCATCCGCGTCAACGGCATCGCGCCGGGCCTGGTCGACACCAAGATGACCAAGGCGACGACATCAAATCCGAAGCGGCTTGAAGGCGCGCTCGAACGGATTCCGCTGAAGCGTCTCGGCACCCCCGCCGACATGGCCGGCGCCGCGCTGTTCCTGGCATCACCGCTGGCGTCCTACGTCATCGGCCAGACCATTGTGGTCGATGGCGGGCTTATCCTATAGACCGGGCTCATCCAATAGACGCAGGAACTTGCAAGGGTCTCGTCGGTTACTTCCTCTGAAAAACAGGGAGTGATCGTGATGGACAAGGATCGAATTGCAGGTTCGGCCAAGGATTTCGCCGGTAAGGTCGAAGGCGCTGTCGGTAGTATGACGGGCGATGCCAAAACGCAGGCCGAAAGCCGCGCGCGCGAGGCGGCAGGCACGGTGCAGAATCTGTACGGCCAGGCCAAGGACGCCGCGCGCGACGCCACCGATGCTGCGGCCAACTACGCCAAGGATGCTGTGGACACCGTCAAGGACGCCTACGACAACAGCGGCGACACCATCCGCGACGGCCAGAAGGCGATGGCGAAAACCGTGCAGGACAATCCGCTCGGCGCGCTCCTAGTCGCAGGCGGAATCGGATTCGCACTGGCGCTGCTGATGACCCGACAGCCGCGCCGCCCGCCGCCATCGCGCTGGCGGTATTACGGCTGAGCCTCGCTTGTCATTCCCCGGTGCGCAATTGCGCACCTGAAGGCACGCGAAGCGTGAACCCGGAATCCAGAGATTGTTGCGCGAGATTCCCCGATGCGCACTCGCGCATCTGAGGTTCGATGCGAAAGCATCGCCCCCGGAATCTCGCGCGATACCTTCGCGATAACTTCCAGATTCCGGGCTCGCGCTTTCAGCGCGCCCCGGAATGTCTCATGCTTATCGTTATCGCGTGAACGCGCCTGCCGGGGCTTCTGCTGCTCGCCCGACGTTAGCCGGCGGGCGCGGCACGCCAGGCGCGATGGGTCCAGGCGCGCGCGGCGGCGCTGGCGCAATCTGGCGCGGCGGCGGCGCACCGAAGCCGCCGAAGAAATCGCGCAATGCCGGCTGTTCGGTCTGCGCGGGACGGAATTGCCGCTTCGGCGCAGGGGGTTTCGGCGGCGCGGCGGGCGCGGCTGCCGGGACCGTACCGTCAGGTGCGGTGGCAGCGACCGGCGATTCACCCTTGGCTTGATCCTTGCCCGGTTCCTTGGCCTGTTCGCGGCCGATCTCGCGGCGCGGCCAGGCGAAATCATCGGCGCGGCCGGCCGGTGGCGCCAGCGGCTCGCCCTTCACCAGCGTTCGTGCGGCAAGCGCATCGACCGCGGCGGGACGCGTGCCCGGTCCGCCGAGCAATTGATCGGTACCGACGGAGGAGGCCACCAGCGGCAAGATAGGCCCGGCCAGCGGCCGCGGCGCCGGTTGGCCCGGCACGGCGTTGGCGTCGGGCGTCGCCGGTTCGACCGGCAGTGCGATCGGTCCGGAGCGGGAGGCCAAGAGGCGGGTGACTTCACGCTCGACATAATGCGCGAGCTTGCGCGCGCCGGGCTTGGTGAAATACACGCCGTCATAGGAACGCAGCTGGCGGATCTGGCCTTCGAAGTCGGGGCCCTTCTGCAGGAAGCGGCCGGCCTCGTCGACAAAGCCATCCCAGACATCGACATAGGTGATGCCGGCCTTGGCCGATGCGTCGCGATAGAGCGCATTGAGGAACAGCGAGTCGGACGTGCCCTTGACGCCGCGCACCGCGGGTAGCCCGACCCACAGCACCGGCACGCCCTTGGATTTCAGGATGCCGATCATCTCTTCGATTTTCTTGGCGTAGAGTTCGACCCAGCGATCGTCGCGGAACTCGTAGAGCCCGCCCGCCGAGCGCGAACTCTTCTCGGGTGCGGCCTGCGGCGTATCGCTGTCGGCATCGTCGGCGGCTTCGGCATCGGCCGGCTTGTCATCCGGCTTGGCGGCGGTATCCGCCGAGCCTTCCGGTTTCGCGCCGGGTTTGGCTTCGGGTTTGGTGTCGGCCGGCTTGGCGGTTTTCTTGTCGTCTTTCTTTGATTTATCGACCGCGGGCTCGCGCATCGCGACGCGGTCGTTGAGGCCGAGCATGATGACGATGGCGTCCGGTTTCTCGTTGGCGAGGATGCTGCGCGCAGCGGCGGCCCAATCGGACGGCTCACCCCTGGGCTGATATTTGATCAGGCCGGATACGGTCCGATGCTTGCGGATCACGCCCATGTCGGGCTGTTCGGAGTAGGCGTCTTCGAGACCGTAGGCGAGCCAGTCCGCCATCGCATCGCCGAGCACCAGCACGTTCCGTTCGGGCGCGGTGTCGCGCTTGGCGGGCGCCGGCGCCCTGGAGAAATCCTGGCGCGGCGCTTGTTGCGGGGCCTGCTGCTGGAACGGTGTAAAGAAGTCGCCGCCGAACCAGCCGCCATTGTTGTTGCGCGGCGCCTGCCGCTGCTGCGGACCGCCGAAGCCGCCGAAATTGAAGAACTGCGCGGACGCAGGTCCCGCGATCCCGATCAACAGCGCGATCGCCACCGCCACCGCAGTCAGCGGACCGGTTTCGGTGAACACGCGGAAAAAGGACTTTGGCTTTTGCATCCGGCTCGGTCGCAATGGGTTGTGAAGGTGCAGTTATAATAGCGGAATCAGGCCGCAAGCGGGCATATTCCTTGCCATAAATCGGGCAACGGCCGCAGCCGTCAAGGGCGGCCCGAAAATGTGGGCTACAGAGTTACTTTTGGGGCCAAACCGCCGGTTCAGCGCCCCCGCAGCCGCTCCAGCACGTCGGAGGAGGCGAATCCGTCCGCAGGGGCCCCGATCGAGGCCTGGAAGCCGCGCAGCGCCTCGCGGGTCATGCCGCCGAACTGGCCGTCCGGGGTGCCCCGGTAGAAGCCGCGCTGGGCCAGGAGCTGCTGTAGTTCCAGCCGTTCGGCCCGCGACAGCACCCGTTCCTGCCGCGGCCAGGGCTGCACGAACGGCGCGCCGCCGCGCAGGCGGTCGGCGAAATGCCCGATCGCCAGCGCATAGGCCTCGGCCGGGTTGTATTTCATGATCACCCGGAAATTCTGCAGCATCAGGAAGCCTGGCCCGTCAGCGCCGGCCGGCGCCAGCAGATAGGCCTTCTCGGTCGGATTCGGGAATGGCTTGCCGCCGGCGCGCTGCAGGCCCTGCTGTTCCCACTGCGCAACCGTCATCGCCTTGGCCTTGTCGGCCAGCATGAAGTTGAAACCCTTGGGCAGCACGACCTCATAGCCCCAGCTCTGCCCGGTTTGCCAGCCGTCCTTCCTGAGGTTGTTGGCGGTCGAGGCGATCAGGTCGGCCGGATTGTCGACGACGTCGCGGCGGCCGTCGCCATCGGCATCGACGGCGTAGCGCTTGAAGGCGGTCGGCATGAATTGCGTCGGCCCGAACGCGCCGGCCCACGAGCCGCGCATCTGTTCGGGACGCAGATCGCCGCGGTTCAGGATCTCCAGCGCGGTCAGGAACTCGTCCTTGAAATAGCCCTGGCGGCGGCCGATGCAGGCCAGCGTCGCGGTCGAATTGAGCACGTTGCGATCGCCCATCTGCGTCGAGTAGTTCGATTCGATGCCCCAGATCGACGCGATCGCGTAGCGGTCGACGCCATAGGCTTTTTCCACCGCGTCGAATTGCGGTTTGTACTTGGCGAGGATCTCGCGGCCCTTGGCGAGCCGGTTGTCATTCACGAGGATGTCGAGATAGTCCCAGATCGCCTTGGTGAATTCGGGCTGTGAATCCATCAGGTCCATGATGCGCAGGTCGGGCGCAAGGTCCGCGGTGAAGCGCTCGAAATTCGCTTGCGTCACGTGACGCCGTGCGGCATCGGGCCACATCGCGGCGACGCAATTGGGAAAATTCGCCGCCGCCTGCCGGATTGCAGCTGCGGTCATCAGCGGATGGCCCGAACCGCCGTCTTCGCCGCTCCAGGGCGGCGGTGCGGATGGTGCTGATGGCGCGGAGGGGGCGCCTTCCGGGGCAGGCGCTGCCTGCGCCTGCGGCGAGGTGGCTGATTTCTGGCCGAAGATGTTGCCGAAGAAGTTCGAGACGCCGTTGTTGCCGGATGATTGGGCAAAAGCCTGGGTGTAAAAAACAGCATGCAGCAGCGTCACCGCAATGATGATCGCGGCGGTCCGGTAGGTCACCGCGGTTCCCGTCCAACGCATGTCGTCTCCGCCCTCTAAGGTCCCGTTTCACAAGGCCCTGTCACGGTTTCCAACAGCTTAACAAAGGCCGGAATTTGTTTCTTCCCCTTTTCCGCCGCAAGGGGGCGCAAAGCGGGACGCGGACTTTGCCGCACCACACATCCGCCTTTGTTCCCGGCTGCAAACGGGCTACCAACATGCCAACACGCATACTCCTCACGCTTAAGGGACTACCGATATTCCCATGAAAATCCGCAAAGCCGTCTTCCCGGTCGCCGGTCTCGGCACCCGCGTCCTGCCCGCCACCAAGGCGATGCCGAAGGAAATGCTGACCATCGTCGACAAGCCGCTGATCCAATACGTCTATGACGAGGCCAAGGAAGCCGGCATCGAGCATTTCATCTTCGTCACCGGGCGCAACAAGGGCGTGATCGAGGACCATTTCGACCGCATGTTCGAGCTCGACACCACGCTCGCCGCGCGCGGCAACAAGAAGGCCGAGCAGGACATCCTGGCGCGCGACCAGCCCGCCGCCGGCGCCACCAGTTTCACCCGGCAGCAGGCGCCGCTGGGTCTTGGCCATGCGGTCTGGTGCGCGCGCGACATCGTCGGCGACGAACCGTTCGCGGTGGTGCTGCCGGATGAACTGGTGCTGAACACGCCGGGCTGTCTTGCGCAGATGATCGAGGCCGCGAACAAGCTCGGTGAGAAATCCAACGTGCTCGCGGTCGAGGCTGTCCCCGAAGACATGACCCATCAATACGGCATCTGCGGCGTCGGCAAGCGCACCGGCAAGATGTTCGAGGTCGACGGCATGGTGGAGAAGCCGGCGAAAGGCACCGCGCCGTCAAATCTGTCGATCACCGGGCGCTACATCCTGCAGCCGGAAATCTTCAAGATTCTCGAGACCCAGGAGCGCGGCGCTGGCGGCGAGATCCAGCTCACCGACGCGATGCGAGCGCTTGCCAAGACGCAGAAATTCTACGGCCTGGAGTTCGAGGGCGAGCGGCACGATTGCGGCTCCAAGCCCGGCTTCCTGCGCGCCAACATCGCCTACGGCATGGCCCGCGCCGATCTGCGCGACGGCCTGCGCGCCGAGATGAAGAAGTATCTGGAGAAATGACTTTAAAAGCGCACGCGCTTTTAAAGTCATCCCGGGGCGATGCGAAGCATCGAACCTCAGATGTGCAATTGCACATCGGGGGATCTCGAGCTTCCCCGGTGCGCAATTGCGCACCTGAGGTCTGGTCCTGCGGACCATCCCGGAATGACGAGCTCTCAAGTTACGACCGTCATTGCGAGGAGCGCAAGCGACGAAGCAATCCATTCTTTCTTGCTGGGGCGAGATGGATTGCTTCGCTGCGCTCGCAATGACGGTGGTTGCCGCCTGCTTTAGCTCAAGCCACCATCGCCAATTGCGGAAGGTTGGCGACCACGGTCTGGTTGCGGCCATTGGCCTTGGCGGCATAGAGCGCCTTGTCGGCGGCCGCGATCAGGTCGGTCCAGTCCAGCCCCGCTGATGGCATCATGCTGGCGACGCCGATGCTGACGGTCGTGACTTCCGGCTCCTCCGACCAGTGCGCGACCTTGTGCCGGATGTTTTCGGCGACCGCGAGCGCCTCAGTGACCGAGATCCCCGGCAACAGCACCGCGAATTCCTCGCCGCCGAACCGCGCCACGCAATCGCCGGCGCGCCTGACCGAGTCGGAGATGCAGATCGCAATGCCGACCAGCACCTGGTCGCCGGCCTGGTGGCCATAATTGTCGTTGTAGGATTTGAAATGATCGGCATCGATCATCAATAGCGCGACCGGCGTCCTGCTGCGCACCGCGCGCCGCCACTCCGTATCGATCTCGAGATCGAACTTGCGCCGGTTCTTCAGGCCGGTGAGCGCGTCGGTGGTGGCGAGTTCCTCGAGCTTGTCCTCGGCCTGGGCGCGGCGGCCGATCTCGCGACCGAGGAAGAAGGTGGTGCCGAGCACGAACAGGATCAGCGCGGTCATGATGGCGCCGATCCGGATCATTTCCCGTTGCCAAAGCCGGAAGATGGCTTCGAGCGGCTTTCCGACCACGACATAGAGCGGACCGCTGCTGTCGCGCCGGACATAGAGCCGGGGTGTCGCATCGACGGGGCCTTGCCCGGCATAGGACCCGCTGGGCTTCAGATTGTTCGCGCTCCAGGTTCGCACGGTCGCGAGGCTCTTGCCGATGATGTCGAGGTTGAACGGCTTGCGCATGATGACGGTGCGGTCGCGGCGCAGCACGGTGATCGTATCGTCGGGACTGAGATTCAGGCGGTCGAACAGCTCGTGGAAGTAGCTGAACCGGATCGAGCCGGCGGCCACGCCGAGAAAGCGGCCTTCGGCGTCGGCGATGCGCCGGCTCAGCACGATCGAATAGGCGCCGCGATGCAGCATCGGGCGGCTGACGAACAGCCCCTCGTCCGGATTGCTGCGATGGACCGTAAAATATTCCTCATCGGCGCGGTTCTCCGGCCGCGGGTCGAGTGAGGAAGCATCGATCCACAATCGTCCTGACGCGTCAAATACCTGGATCGCGCCGAAATGCTTGGCCGAGGCGGCGCGGTCGAACAGGATCAGATGGCGGATTTCCTTGCTGACGTCCTTGAGCTCCGGCATCACCAGATTGCTGGCGACCGCGCGCAGCGACTGGTCGTAGAGCTCGATGTTGCGTCCGATGTCGGCGTCGATGCCGGCGGCGAGGTTTTCGAGCATCTGGCGGGCCAACTCTTCCTCGCCGCGCCGCATGTCGAGCATGACGTTGGCGCAGATCGCGGAGAAGCCGATCACGGTCGCCACAGAGGAGGCGATCAGCAACTTGGCCGACAGCCGCCAGGGCCGATGGGCCCGTTTTTTGGCCAAGTCTATGCGCCGTCCGAACAACATCGTCCGCTCCCAGCCTTCCTGAATGCACCGGAAACCTTGTCGCGGCCTTAAATGGCGACAACGATGCGCCGATCGGTTAACGCTTGGTTGCCGGGATCGGCGGCATTGCGCAAAACGACGGGGACACGGGTGAACGATTACGATTTGCTGCGGGACTATCTGAAGAAGCAGAAGCTGCCCGAATTCGTGCTGACCTTCGAACAGATCGAGGAGATCATCGATGCCGCTCTGCCGCGCGCGGCGCACCGGGCCTCGTGGTGGGAAACCGAGCGCAGCCCGCAGGAGAAGATGCCGCAGCGCGAAGCCTGCCTCGAGGCCGGCTACATCGCGACACGGCAGGCGGACGGCAAGAGCGTGAAGTTCAAGAAGGTGAAGGTGAGGAGATAGGTTGGCCGCATTTTCCGTCGTCCCGGCGAAGGCGGGGACCCATAACCACCAGCGGCAATTGTTTTGCGGGTTGGTTATTGTCTTTCTTTTCCAACAATTCCGGCCGCGGCGTATGGGTCCCGGCCTGCGTGCGCAATTGCGCACTAGGCCGGGACGACGAGAGAAGTTAGCTCGCCGCCCGCATTCTCGTGATGATCTATCGGCTGAAGGGATCATCACAACGATTGGTATGAAATACGCCACGAGAGCGAGTTGTCGGAATCATTTTCCACACGCGGCCCTATCGCCGCCCCAATTTAGGAAGAATTGGAATACCCAAGGGCGTACTCTAAACGCAAGAAACAAGAAAAGATCGTGGGAGGATGGCGCCGATGAATCGGACGGCCTGTTCCTTTGGACATCCCTCGCCTGCAAGTCCCCGCTGGCCGCTGCTGGCGCTTGGACTTGCTGCCGGGCTTGGGCTGAAACTTGCGCTGACGCCCGGCTTCGCCGCTGCCGGTGATGCGCTGCAGGTGACCAACGCCTGGGTGTCCGCGTCCGACGAGATTGGCATCAATCTTCCGCTGCTGATGACGATCAAAAACGATGCGGCCGAAGCCGACGCCCTGCTGCGCGTCCGTTGCCCGTTTGCGAATTTCTCCGAAAAGCACACCGTCGATCGCGGCGAAGGCGCGCCCGCGAAGCGCGAGATCAAGTCGATACCAATTCCGCAAGGCAAGACGATCGAACTCAAGCCGGACGGTTATCACGTCATGCTGCTGCAGACGCGGCAGAAGCTCGTCGCCGGCGAGGCCTTCACATGCACCGTCGTATTCCAGAAGGCCGGCACCAAAGAAACGGAGGTGCAGATTTCGCGAACGCCCTGATCGCGACAGCAGACTGGTGAAGCTGTGAACAGGGCCCGTCGGCGGGACGCCCGGACAAGCCGGACGTTCATCCAACAAGAACTGCCAACAAGAACTGCCAACAAGAATGCCAACATGAACTGCCAACAACAACCCGCCAACAAGGAAGGCATTAATCATGGAGCGATCTTCAGGTCACACGAAAATGTCAGCGCGAGCCTGTTTGCTTGCCGTTGCATTGGCAGCCGCAAGCGCTGCGGGCGTGCTGCCCGTCTCTGCCGCGGACGAGGTCAATCAGGAACGGCTGCTCAACGTCGACAAGGAAGCCGGCAACTGGCTTCATCATCATCAGAATTATGCGGGTCACCGGTTCTCCGCGCTGAAGGAGATCAACCGCGATACCGTAAAGAACCTGAAGGTCGCCTGGACGATGCACCTTGGCGGCATCGAACCCGGTGGCATCTGGAGCCATGGCGGCCTGGAAGGCACGCCGATTGCCGAGAACGGCTTTCTCTACGTCACCGATGGATGGGGCTCGGTCTACAAGATCGATGCGCATGGCGGCCGCGGCGCGCTGGTCTGGAAGATGGATCCCAAGACCGACCGTGACTGGGCGGGTGCCGTCGCCTGCTGCGGCGTCGATAATCGCGGCGTCGCATTGTGGGGCGATCTTGTGATTTCCCACACGCTGGACGGCCGGCTGATCGCAACCAAGAAGGACTCCGGCCAGGTCGCCTGGCAGCGCTCCGTGGCCGATCCGGACAAGGGCGAGGTGATCACCGGCGCGCCGCTGATCGTCAAGAACATGGCGATCACAGGCGTGGCCGGCGCGGAATACGGTATCCGCGGCTGGATCGCCGCCACCGATCTTTCGACCCAGAAGGAAGTCTGGCGCACCTATACGATCCCCGGCAAGGGCGAGCCCGGCAGCGAGACCTGGAAGGACAGCAACAACGCGGCGGCCGCCGGCGGCGGCTCGACCTGGGTGACCGGCACCTACGATCCCGCGACCGACACCATCATCTGGGGCGTCGGCAATCCCGGGCCGGATTGGGATAACGCGTACCGGCCGGGCGACAACCTCTACACCGACAGTTCGCTGGCGCTTGACGCCAATACCGGCAAGATCAAGTGGCACTATCAGCACACGCCGAACGATCCCTACGACTACGACAGCGTGGCGGAAAACGTGCTGGTCGATATCCCCGGGCCGAGCGGTCCGCGCAAGCTCGCGCTCGAAGCGGACCGCAACGGCTTCGCCTATGCGATCGATCGAACGAATGGAAAATTCGTTTGGGGCCTGCCGTTCGTCAAGAAGGTTACATGGACCAAGGGGCTCGACCCGGAGAGCGGCAAGCCGATCGAGTATGACCCGAACAAGGCCGTGCAGACCTATGTTGCGTCGGTGACGCCAAGCCGCACCAATATGGAAACCGACATCTGCCCCGGCAACATGGGCGGCAAGAACTGGCCCCCGACGGCCTACAATCCGGATCTCAAGCTCTGGTACATCCCGGTGATCGAAAGCTGCAACCGCATCAAGGTTGAGGTGATGACGCCGGACAAGCTGAAGCCCCGGGAGTTCTGGACCGGCGGTGGCCCGAGCCAGCCATTCAGGATCACTGGCAGCGTCACGGCGATCGACGTCACCACCGGCAAGATCGCCGGCAAACTGGAAACGCCGTTCCCGAATCTGGGAGGGATGCTGGCGACATCCGATCTCGTCTTCACCGGCCAGCCATCCGGCGAAGTGATGGCGCTTGATGCCAAGTCGTTGCAGAAGCTCTGGGAGTTCAACACCGGCGGCGGCGTCAACGCACCGCCGATGACGTTCTCGGTCGACGGCAAACAATATCTTGCCATCCTGGTCGGCCTCGGCGGCGCCTGGGACAAGTGGTTCATCGATTCGACGCCCGAACTGAAGAAGATTCAGCCGGGATCGATGCTCTACGTCTTCGCGCTCTGACATTTCCGAAGGAGGGCCCGCCACAAGCGGGCCCTCCCGCTTCCCCGACAAGAGACGCCATGATGATGTCAAACAAACTGCCGGCGGCGGGCATGCTGCTCGTGAGCGTCGTCGCGCTGAATTTTTCTGCCTATGGTCAGTCGGCGCAGGTTTCGGATCCGACCAGCGCCGGCAAGGCGGTGTTCGGCCGCGCCAACTGCATGGGCTGCCACAAATGGCACGGCAATGGCGGCGGCGGCTACGGCGGCGATGCGCTGTCGCTGCGCAAGACCGAGCTGACGCGCGAACAGATCATCGAAACCGTCGGCTGCGGACGGCCGGGCACGGGGATGCCGTTCTTCGTGCGCGGCGCCTACGATGAGGTGAAATGCTTTGACCTGAACCGCCAGGATGCGGGGCCACAGATGCCGCCCGAGGGCGGAACGTTTCTGCGGCCAAAGGATATCGAAGCCGTCGCCGATTACGTGATCGCCCATATCAAGGGAGCGGGCGAGCCCACTTACGCCGAATGCGTCGCCTTCTTCTCAAGCTCGTCGCGGGTCTGCGACGTTTACAAGACCGAGGCGCCGAAACCGGATCATGCCACCGCCAACACGGGGAAGAGCCAGTGATGAACAGATTGACGCTATCGGGTGTTGTTGCCGCGGGCCTGCTGGTCTGGCAGGCGGTCGCACTGGCGCACTCTCCGGCACGGACGGAAGAATTCGGCGGTAACGATCTGCGTGACATCAGCCTCGGAATGGCCGCGAGCGATCTGACCGAAACCGGCTACGTCGATTTTGCTTGCGCCGATGATCCAAAGAGATCTCTGGCCGGCTGGAAGAACTGGCGCGACTGTCCTGCCGACGCGAAGGCCATGCGGGCGATCCGGTTCGGCTACGACCCATTCACCAGCCGCGACGGCACGATGGTGGCGGGCCATCCCGCGATCCTGACCCTGCTGATCGACGACACCGGCCATGTCGCCGGCTTGCAGATCGAGACCGATCCGAAGGCGCGGCTCTATATCCGGAAGAAGGCGTTCCTGCTCGGGATCCAGGCCAAGTCACGCTACGGCCCGGAGGGGTGGACCTGCAGCGAAGGTCAGCCCGAGGCGGGAGACCAGCCGGTCGGCGGCGTCTATCTGAAGGAGCGCTGCACCAAGACGGTCAGCGGCCGTTCGCTCATCGTCGAACGCAATCTGTTCCGCCGGCCCGATCAGGACGTCAAGAATTTCGTCGACGAAACGCGGATCAGCATCGTGCGAGCGAAGGATTAGCGAAGGATCGACGCCGCGGCGGGCTGTATCAGCTCGCCGCTTCCAGCGCCTCTTCCGTCAACAGCCGCATCGCGGCGCGAGAATACTCGCTGTCGTCCCGGACAAGTGAGCGCAGCGAACGCGATCTCAGATGCGCAATTGCGCGTTGGCTGACGTCACCAGGCAGAAAAGCTGTTTCCGAACGGCGAGCCCCAAAAAGGCGAGCTGCGTGGGCGCGCGTAGCGAAAATCGGTCCCTGGACTGCGTCGCCGTTTCTTGATGCCGCCTTGCGGCTCGCCGCTCAACAGCACCACGAACTCCGTACCCTTGCCGGTTTCCGTGCTCAACGCCTCGTCCGTGACGATCAGGGAAGATCGCGGCGTAATGTTGCCGATGCGATCCAATGCGTCCTGCGGAATGCTGATGCGGTCGAGCGCGGCCTTTGCGGTGCCGGGGTCCGTCGGCACCGGCTCAGCGTCGCGACCACGCTTCGCACGCGCCCGGTCATCCGGCTCAAGCGTGGCGCCGGGCGGACGACCGCCGCCCATTGAGACGGCGCTCCACCGCAACTTGGTATCGTCGCCCGAGCGCTCGACGGCGGTGAAGACATGCGTGCCGATGGGACGATCGGGATCCGCGATCGTCACCGCACTTTCAAGGATGGGCTTGAATGCCTGACGGACGTAAAGCCGCTGGGTCTTGCGGCTGATCAACACCGATATCGGCTGCAGTTCGCGTTCGGCCTGGCGGGCCGCCTCGGCTGCCGCGGCCCGCGCCGTCTCCGCCGCGGCGGCAGCTTCACGCGCAGACGTGACCGCATCGAGCCTCGATTGCAGATCCGCGCTGGCGGCGTCCGATTGCAGCTGTAGCTCCGCGACCTTGACGGCGGCCTTTGCCTTGTCATCCTCAGCCTGCTCCTTTGCCTCCGCCGAGCCGGGAGCACCAAGTCTGGTCTCGGCAGCCGCCAATTGCACCTCGGCTCTGCGCTTCAGATTTTCCGCCGCGCGAACCGGCTCCCTGGCGCGCGATGCCTCCCGGAACGCCGTCTCCGCGGCGAGCCTCGCCTGGGCCGCTTTCCTCGCCGCCTCCTGTGCCTCAGCGGTGCGGGCGGCGGCCATGGCGCCGGCACCCGGTTTGGGTTGGAACAGCAGCGGATGGGCAAGCTCAACGGGCGCTACATCGGTTGGCGCCACGATCACACGCATGCCCATCTTGGTCGCGTCGAACAGGCGTTCGGCGAATTCGAATGGCAACCGGATACAGCCATGGGACGCCGGACGCCCCGGCAGGACACCGCCATGGAGTGCGATGCCCGACCAGGTGATGCGTTGCATGTGCGGCATGTAGGCATCGTCATACAGGTTCGAGTAATGCTCCTCGACTTTCTGGATGACGCTGAAGATCCCGGCGGGCGTCTCGCGTCCCTTCGAGCCGCTCGACACCGGCGCCCGCAGGATCCACCCCTTGGCATCGTAGACGGTGATCCGCTGGTCGCGGAGCGAAACGATGGCTATGAGCGGCTCGCTGGCACTGCGCGTCTCGATGGATTCGATCAGGCGTTCGCCGCTTCTGGCACGCGCATCGTCCCCTGCCGCGATCAGCACGGCCAGACCCGCAACGGCAAGCAACACGGGCCGCAGCCGCGTCCGCCTGTGCTTCGGATTCACACAACGAGACGTCATGCGCGTCCCGCGACAGGGCCCATCCACGCTGTCCGCCCGGGCGGGAGGACGACGACGATCGCGCCTGCCTGCACCCGATTCACGAGATCGATGACATCCTCGTTGGTCATGCGGATGCAGCCGGACGAGATGGCATGGCCGATATATTCCGGCTGGTTGGTGCCGTGGATACGGTACAGGGTGTCCTTGTTGCCCTCGTAGAGGTAGATAGCCCTCGCGCCCAGGGGATTGGCCGGACCGCCGGGAACGCGCTTGGGGTAGGGGCCGAGCCTGGCCTGGATCTCGGCCGTCGGGATCCAGTCCGGCCATTCAGCCACACGGCCAACCGTTGCGACGCCGGACCAGGCCAGCGCTTCCTCTCCCACCGTCACGCCATAGCGGATCGCCTTGCCTCCCGGCAGAACGTAATACAGAAAGCGCGCGCTGGTATCGACCAGGATCGTGCCCGGCTGCTCTTTGCGCATGTAATCGACAATATGCCGGCGATAGGTCTCGGGAATGCTGGCCTGCGCATAAGGAGTGTGGGCCAGCAACTGCCGATCCCTTGGAGTCAAACCGGCATTCGACGACGGCGCGAGCGTCGATTGCATGCAGCCGCCGAGCACAAACCCAAGCAACCCCAAAAGCAACAACGCCAGCCCGGACCTCGGCATGGCCTGTCCTCCAAAGCGTTACATTGGCCATCTGCTTCTCAAAAAGTGCAGAAATCAAGGCGTCGCTGGAAAGTAACCGCGCAATAACGAGATCAGGTGCCTGTCCATGGAATCGCGCTCAGTTCGGCGCGTGCGTGCACTTGCGGACCGTGAAGCCGAGTTCTTCCAGACTCTCTTCAAAAACTTTCGAATGCTCCGCTAGAAGATCGGCAATGTTCGGGGACACCTCATTCGATCACCTCATCGGCACGAGTCAGGCGCGCTTCAGAGATTTGAAATCTGCAACAGCTTGCGGTCGCCGATCCAGGTTCTGGCAAGGTTGGCCTCGGCCTTGCGGGCTGCGGAGCCATCACCGCGTGCCTTGTGCAGTTCCGCCAGCCCGTAATACGACCAGCCATTGGCGGGCGCCCGGCTGAGCGCGCGCTGGAATTGCCGCTCCGCCTCGGCGTAACGGCCGGCCTGCAGCAGGGCGGCGGCAAGCGACTGCCGGATCGGATAATACCAATAGGGCGGCTCGGTGTAGGCCAGGTTGTCCTGCAATGCCGCCGCCCGTTCGAACCGGATGATGGCGGTGCGGTAGTCGCCCCTGGCCTGGGCTACGCGTGCGAGGATCACCGTGCGCGCGATGCGGAGCACCTCCTGCGCCGGGATGCCTGAATCCTTCAGCAGCTTGAAGTCCGCGGTGCGCTCGATCGTCTCGATGTCGCTCGCTGCGGCAGTCGCGCCCGCGAAGTCACGGTTCGCCACCAGCGCGACGCCGCGCACGTAGAGCCACATCGCCTTGACATAGGGAATCGCATCGCCGGGATCCTGCAGCGCCAAAATGGTCTCCGGCGTGCTGAACTGCGCGTGCGCGAAGTATGGCGCCGCCTTGACCGGCTGCACCATCGCAATGCCCTTGGCTGCCTCGCTGGGAATGAGCTGGCCGAGCTTCTCCGCAGCCGCAATCACGGTCGGGCCGTCGCCGGCCATCTGCGCCGACGCCATCACGAAGTGCACGTTGTGCGGATAATAGCCGAGCCTGTAGACGCCCATCGGCGCGTTGGTCTCGGTCAGGTATTTTTCATCGACCTTGACCGCGGTCTTGTTGTCTTCCAGCGCGTCGAGATAGCGGCCGACCCGATAATAGATGTGGCTCGGCATGTGCACGAGATGACCTGCACCGGGAACTGCGCCGCGCAACTTGTCGGCATAGGGCTCGGCGCGCTTGGGCCGGTCCGACGCCTCGACGGCATGAATATAAAGGTGAATAGCGCCGGCATGATTGGGATTACGCGCCAGCACGCGCTCAAGCGTCGGCACGATCGGCACGCTTTGTGGCTTGGCGTCGCGGCCGCCCGGCTTCCAATAGTCCCAGGGGCTGAGATCCATCACTGCCTCGGCATAGAGCGTGGCAATCTCGTCGTCCTCGGCAAACTGTTTTGCTGCCTTCGCCATTTCGGCCGCATAGGCCGCGTCGAGTGGCGCGCGAGCGGCCTTGGGATCGCTGCCGTAGCGCACTGCGATGGCGCCGATCAGCGCCTGCTCACGCGGGCTCGCTTTGCCGGCCAGCGCCTTCGCCTTCTGCGCGGCGGCATAGGCTGGCGCGACCGCGTCCTCCGGCATCGGGAGATTGATGTTGGGACCGAGCACCAGCGCCTCCCCCCAGAAACACATGGCGCAGTCAGGGTCGAGTTTTTGCGCCATGCGAAACGCGCGTCGCGCCTCATCGTGATTGAAGGCGTAGGCGAGACGCAGGCCCTGATCGAAATAAGCCTGCGCGCGCTCGTTCGCGGTCGTGATCTTCCAGGTGGTGGAGCCGATGCCGGTCCACAGCGGCGGCTCGGTGTCCGCGAATGCCGGGGCGGGACTGGCTGCGCTCATCCCGGCGCGCGGCACTTCCGTCTGCACCAGGCGAAACATCATGTTCGGCCCGGCGGTTGCCGTCGGGGGGCCGCAGGTCGGAATATCGCCGTCGGCGATCGGCAGCGATGCATCCACGGCGGTTGCCCGTGCGTCCGCGAGAATAAAACCGCCCCCGGCCAGCAGCGTCGCCAGTGCCGTGCCGCCCAGTGCAGCAAGACTTACGGAAACCAGCAGGCTTTGCGATCGCGTGAATGTCGCCATGGGTGGGCTCCAAAATCGGGCGGAGAGAAAACATCTGCCGGATCCGGGGCTTCAGCGGGTCGTCGGAACTGGATCCAAAGAGGCCCTGAAACGAATTTTCAGACGTTTCCGTCCTTTCTGCAAGACGACTGCAATGTCTGTAGCTGCGACACGTTAGCGTCGGCGAACGGCTCGCCGCAATGGGTCAGCGGTGCTGCTCTTCCGCTTCGGGCGCGGAACAAGTTCGAGAAGGCAGCCGCAAGAAGCTGCCGACTGCAATTCGCTAAGTGAGCACCAAAGCCATAAGGCCTGAGCACAGCAGGACGATACCTGCAGCGGTCACAGCAAGAAACGCGTATGAGGCAAATTCGTCGCGCATAGTGCACCTGTAAAACAGTCATGCCGTCGAACTTTGGAGGAACAGCTGATGCACAAGTTGCCAGGAAATCGTGTTGAGCAGATTTCGAGCTGGCGACAAAATGACTTCAGGACAGTTTCGTGGATCGTTACCGATGAAGTTTAACGACGCAAATGCAGGAGTGGATGGCGTCGCTTCTTCGACATGGAGCGCAGCGCACACGATCTCAGATGCGCAACTGCGCGTCGGGGGACCGATACGCCGCTGCCGACGTTCTTGAGAAAGGAAGATAACGACCTGCGTGCAAGAGCAATTCTCGCTGGTGGTCATGCGTCCCGGCGAACGCCCTAGGGCATGCACACATCTAGTTTATTGGGGATTCCCGAATCGGCATTTTGTGTGATTCATATTGCGACACTTCGG
>NZ_JAFCLR010000054.1:0-51702 GCF_018131065.1 Bradyrhizobium sp. AUGA SZCCT0431
ATTGCGCAGGGAAGGCCGGGTGTTCTCCGCTGGACCTGTATGCTCGTGTGCATTTTGTTTTGTGCAAACCGCACGCGGGACCGCGGGTGCAGCGCGCACCCGGTCTTCCCTGCGCCCTCTCATTTCGGGGGCAAGGAATTTCCAGGTAAAGCTCGGGCGCAATGCGTCGCGAGAATGCGAACACACACCTCCAGAGGCGTTAGTGACAGAACCGAGAAACCGCGGCGTACTGGGTCCCCCGCTTTCGCGGAGGACGACAGTTGTGGACGTCATTGCGAGGAGCGAAGCGACGACCTGTCCGCCGTAGCTCGAAGAGCGAAGGCGGAAGCAATCCATTCTTTCTTTGTGCGGCGAGATGGATTGCTTCGCGGAGCCTGTCATCGGGCGCGCGTTCGCGCGACCCGGTGGCTCGCAATGACGACGGAATGGGCGTGCCACAACCCGGCTGTCATCGCCCGGCTTGGCCGGGCGACCCAGTATTCCAGAGGCGCCAGTGATTGAATCGAGAAGCCGCGGCGTACTGGGTCACCCGCCGGAGCCTGTCATCGGGCTCGCCGAAGGCGAGACCCCCGGTGGCGGGTGACGACAGCGACGGGTGAGGCGACGCCAGCCAAATCGCGCCAACGCCCTTACCCCGCACTCACCTTTTCGCCATTGCGGCATTTCACAAGGAGCGAAAACGCTTTAAGGTGCCGCGCGCTTTGTCGTTGGCGAAGGGTAATAATTCACAGATATCAAAGGGTTAGCGGAAGCTGGCGCCTTTGGAGGGCGGTTTGACGCGGTATATTTCGACGCGGGGGGAAGCTCCCACCTTGGGTTTTTGCGATGTGATGCTGACCGGGCTTGCCCGCGACGGCGGACTCTATGTGCCTGAAACCTGGCCGCAGCTTTCGCCCGAGACCATCGCCGGATTTTTCGGACGACCCTATTGGGAAGTCGCGGTCGAGGTGATCAGGCCGTTCGCCGGCGGCGAGATCTCCGACGCCGATCTCGGCCGCATGGCCAATGAAGCCTACGCCACCTTCCGCCATCCCGCGGTGGTGCCGTTGCGGCAGACCGGCGCGAGCCAGTTCGTCCTCGAACTTTTCCATGGTCCGACGCTGGCGTTCAAGGACGTCGCGATGCAGTTGATCTCGCGGCTGATGGATCACGTGCTGGCCAAGCGCGCGCAACGCACCACCATCGTCGTGGCGACCTCAGGCGATACCGGTGGTGCCGCGGTCGACGCCTTTGCCGGTCTCGACAATGTCGATCTGATCGTGCTGTTTCCGCATGGCCGGATTTCCGACGTGCAGCGGCGGATGATGACGACGACGGGCGCGGCCAACGTGCACGCGCTGGCGATCGAAGGCAATTTCGACGACTGCCAGGCGATCGTGAAGGAGATGTTCAATCATCACGGCTTTCGCGATGCGGTCTCGCTGTCGGGTGTCAATTCGATCAACTGGGCGCGGGTGGTTGCGCAGGTCGTTTATTATTTCACCTCGGCGGTGGCGCTCGGCGCGCCCGCGCGCACGGTCGATTTCACGGTGCCGACCGGGAATTTCGGCGATATCTTTGCCGGCTACGCCGCCAAGAAGATGGGGCTGCCGATCCGCTGGCTGCGCATTGCCTCCAACATCAACGACATCCTGCCGCGCACGCTGAAAACCGGCAACTACGAGGTGCGCGAGGTCCATGCGTCAGCGTCGCCCTCGATGGATATCCAGGTGTCCTCGAATTTCGAGCGGCTGCTGTTCGAGGCGAGCCGCCGCGATGCCGCCAGCGTGCGCCGGCTGATGGGCTCGCTGAAACAGTCCGAGCGTTTCGTGCTGCCGGACGCGACGCTGGCCGCGATCCGCGAGGAGTTCGACGCCGGGCGCGCCGACGAGACCGAGACGGCGGCGGCGATCCGCGCCGCCTGGCGCGAGGCCGGCGACCTCGTCGATCCCCATACCGCGGTGGCGCTGGCGGTGGCCGATCGCGACACCTCGGATTCGAAGATCCCCAATATCGTGCTGTCGACCGCCCATCCGGCCAAATTCCCCGATGCGGTCGAGGCCGCCTGCGGCGTGCGACCGCAATTGCCGGCCTGGCTCGACGGCCTGATGACCAAATCTGAACACATCACGGTGATGAAAAACGATTCAGCCGAAGTGGAGCGATTCGTGCGTTCGGTGAGCCGTGCCGCGAAGCAGGGAGTTACCGGATGAGCGTTGACGTCACCAAGCTAGCATCCGGCCTCACCGTCATTACCGACAGCATGCCCCATCTGGAGACCGCCGCACTTGGCGTGTGGGCCGGCGTCGGCGGCCGCGACGAGAAGCCCGACGAGCACGGCATCTCGCATCTGCTCGAACACATGGCATTCAAAGGCACCACGCGGCGCTCCTCGCGCGAGATCGTCGAAGAGATCGAAGCGGTTGGCGGCGACCTCAATGCGGGGACCTCGACCGAGACCACCGCCTATTACGCGCGGGTGCTGAAGGCCGACGTGCCGCTGGCGCTCGACGTGCTCTCCGACATCCTCGCCAATGCGTCCTTCGTGCCAGACGAACTCGAGCGCGAGAAGGGCGTCATCGCCCAGGAAATCGGCGCGGCGCAGGATACGCCCGATGACGTCGTGTTCGAGCATCTCAACGAGCTCTGCTATCCGGACCAGCCGATGGGGCGGTCGCTGCTCGGCACCACCAAGACGCTGAAGAAATTCGATCGCGACATGTTGCGCGGCTATCTCACCCGGCATTATCGCGGGCCGGACATGGTGGTGGCGGCGGCGGGCGCCGTCGATCACAAGCGCGTCGTCGAGGAAGTGACGCAGCGCTTTGCGAGCTTTGAAGCAACCCCGGCGCCGAAACCGCAGCCGGCGATGTTCGGCAAGGGCGGCTCGCGCGTCGTGCATCGCGACCTCGAACAGGCGCATATGACGCTGGCGCTCGAGGGCGTGCCGCAGACCGACCTGTCGCTGTTCTCGCTGCAGGTGTTCACCAACACGCTCGGCGGCGGGATGTCGTCGCGGCTGTTCCAGGAAGTGCGCGAGAAGCGCGGCCTGTGCTACTCGATCTACACCTTCCATGCGCCCTATAGCGACACCGGGTTTTTCGGCCTCTATACCGGCACCGATCCGAACGATGCGCCGGAAATGATGGAAGTGATCGTCGACGTCATCAATGACGCGGTGGAAACCCTGACCGAGGCCGAGATCGCCCGCGCCAAGGCGCAGATGAAGGCGGGGCTCCTGATGGCGCTGGAAAGCTGTTCCTCCCGCGCCGAGCAGCTGGCCCGCCATATGCTGGCTTACGGCCGGCCGCTGACGGCGGAAGAGCTGGTTGCCCGGATCGACGCGGTCAGCGTGGAATCGACCCGCAATGCCGCCCGGGGCCTGCTTTCGCGCAGCCGGCCGGCGGTCGTGGCGCTCGGCAGCGGCAGGGGTCTGGACACGGCGGTGACTTTTGCGGAAGGATTGACCAAGGTGAAGGCCAAGACCTTGTTACATTGAGACCGTGTTACATTAACAGCTTGCTACATTAGGACGTTGCTGCGCTGGAGCATGATCCGGAAAAGTGGGTACCGGTTTTCCGAAAAAGATCCAGACAGGTAAGAGGATGCTTGGGAGTTAGGGCATGGCCCTGTTTCGGTTGCCATCCAGCGGACCGGCCGCACTCATGCCGCGCGGCCACGGCCTGTTGCTGCGCGCCCCGCAAATGGCGGATTTCCTGCAATGGGCGCAATTGCGCGAATCGAGCCGGGCCTATCTGACGCCGTGGGAGCCGATCTGGCCGTCGGATGACCTCACCCGGGCCGGCTTCCGGCGGCGGCTGCGGCGCTATGCCGAGGATATCGCGGCCGACCGGTCCTATCCGTTCATCATTTTCCGCGAATCGGATGGCACCATGATCGGCGGCATCACGCTGGCCAATGTCCGCCGCGGCATCGTGCAGGCCGGCACCATCGGCTACTGGGTCGGCCAGCCCCATGCCCATCGCGGTTACATGACGACGGCGCTGCGGGTGCTGCTGCCGTCGCTGTTCGGCGAGCTCAATTTGCACCGTATCGAGGCGGCCTGCATTCCTACCAATACGCCCTCGATCCGGGTGCTCGAGAAATGCGGCTTTACCCGCGAGGGGCTGGCGCGGCGCTATCTGTGCATCAACGGTGTCTGGCAGGACCATCTGCTGTTCGGCATGCTGCATGAGGATTTCCGCGGCTAACCCATCATTTCAGGGCCTTTACGCGCCTCTAGGCGGCCTTGGGTTCGCCGCCATTGGCCTGCTATAAGGCCGCCGGAGCGTTTTCGAGCGAAGTGGATACCGGTTCGCATAGCAATCAAGTTTACGCAGATTGCGTAGACTTATCTGCGGTAGAAAACGCGTCAAAACAAGAATCCAGAGCGTCGGTTCTGATCCGATGCTCTGGGGAAGATAACTTCGAGATGACGTGGATGCCGGGGACGTCGCATGGGTAATGATCGGTTGTTCAGGGTAGCACTCGCGGCCACGGTCGTGGCCGGGCTCGGCTGCGGCCTCGCGCAGCCTGCGTCGGCGCAGTCGCTGACCGACCGCTTCAAGGGCCTGTTCGGCGGCAAGTCGGACGAGCCGGCACCGGCCCCAGGCGCCGCGCCGAAAGCTGAACAGGATATCGGCGACCTGACCTGTCCGGACGTGAGGGTCAGGGCCGGCGCGTCGACCTATGCCGTGGCCGCGCCCGGCAAGCAGCCGGTCGGCAACGATTTGCGCTTCCAGGCGACCATCGGCAAGACGGCTCGGGAATGCAGCCTCAATGGCGGCGTCATCACCGCGCGGATCGGGATTCAGGGGCGCGTCATTGCCGGTCCTGCCGGCGCGCCGTCGTCGGTGCAGGTTCCGCTTCGCGTCGCGGTGGTGCAGGGCGGGATCAGCGAAAAGACCATTGCCACCAAGGCCTATCAGACCACGGTCAACATGACCGAGACCGGCAGCGAACCCTTTACGCTGGTGGTCGAAGATCTAGTCTATCCGGTGCCTGCGCCCGGGACCAGCGACAACTACATCTTCTACATCGGCTTCGACCCGCAGGCCCTGAAGCCGGAGCGGCCGGCGCCGCGCAAGAAGGCGGCGCCCACGCAATAAAAAACCGGCGCGAAATGATCGCGCCGGCTTCCGTCTCTTGATTTGAAACCGCTCAGTTCAGCTTGGCGCGAACCTCGGCGATACCCTTGGCCATCAGGTCATCGGCCACCGAGCCCTTTACCGACTGCAACAGGATGGTCGACGCTGCGGCCACTGCGGCATTGGCCGCGGCGGAACGGACGTCGGCGAGCGCCTGCGCTTCGGCGAGGGCGATCTTGCTCTCGGCGGTCTTGGTGCGGCGGGCGACGAAGTCTTCCATCTTGGCCTTGGCTTCGACCGCGATCCGCTCGGCTTCGGCCTTGGCGTTGGAGATGATTTCCTCGGCCTCACGCTCGGCGCTGGTGCGCTTGGCCTTGTATTCCGCGAGCAATGCGGCGGCCTCGTCCTTCAGGCGGCGGGCGTCGTCGAGTTCGGCCTTGATGCGTTCGGCGCGATGGTCGAGCGCCTTGAGCACCGTGCGATGGATGCCGAGATAGGCAAACAGCGCCAGCAGGATGACGAACGCAACGGCAACCCAGGTTTCTGGCAGGGCGAACATCATCTATCCCTTCAACGAAGCATCGACGGCGCTGTTCACCGCGCCGCCGTCGGGCAGCACGCCGGTCAGCCGCTGCACGATCGCGCCGGCCGCATCCGCGGCAATGCCACGGACGTTGCTCATGGCGGTCTCGCGCGTTGCCGCGATGGTTTTCTCGGCCTGGGCAAGCTTGGCGGAGAGCTGGTCTTCCAGCGTCTTGCGCTCGGCTTCCGAGGCCGCGTTCAGCTTCTCGCGGGTCTCGGCGCCGATGGCCTGGGCGCGGGAGCGCGCCGAAGCCAGGTCGGCCTCATACGCTTTCAGCGCCGCGTCCGACTCGTCCTTCAGCTTCTGTGCTGCCGCCAGATCGCCTTCGATCGCATTCTGACGTGCATCGATCACGCCGCCGACGCGCGGCAGCGCAATGCGCGACACGATCAGGTAAAGCGCGACGAACGCGATGACCAGCGACACCAGCTGCGAAGCGAAGGTGCTCGACTCGAACGGAGGAAATCCTCCGCCGTGATGGCCACCATCGGCTTCGGTGTGGGCGCCGGTCTTCTGGCCCTTGGCGGGGGCGCCCTGACTCTTTTCAGCCACGGGGTACTCCTGTTGCTGTCATGCGCGCCGCCGGAGGGCGGCGCGGGAAGGTGCAGCTCAGAGCGGAACGAACAGCAGCAGCAGCGCGATCAGCAGCGAGAAAATGCCGAGCGCTTCGGTCACGGCGAAGCCGAAGATCAGGTTGCCGAACTGGCCCTGGGCTGCGGAAGGATTGCGCACCGCTGCGGCGAGGTAGTTCCCGAAGATGATGCCCACGCCGACGCCCGCGCCGCCCATGCCGATGCATGCGATGCCCGCGCCGATGAGTTTTGCTGCTGATGCTTCCATTTTCTTGAGCTCCTTAGAGGGATAGACGAAGTTGTGGGTGGGAATTCTCCGGACCGCTTAGTGTCCCGGATGAATGGCGTCGTTGAGGTAGATGCAGGTGAGGATCGCGAACACGTAGGCCTGCAGGAACGCGACCAGCAGTTCCAGCGCGGTCAAGGCGACGGTGAGCGCCAGCGGCAGGATGCCGCCGATCCAGCCGACCGCGCCCAGCGAGACGCCGAGCATCGCGACGAAGCCCGCGAATACCTTCAGCGCGATGTGCCCGGCCAGCATGTTGGCGAACAGACGCACGCTGTGCGAAACCGGCCGCAGGAAGAACGACAGGATTTCGATGAACATGACCAGCGGCAGGATGTAGATCGGAACGCCGGAGGGGACGAAAATCTTGAAGAACTTGAGGCCGTTCTTGTAGATGCCGTAGAACAGCACGGTGAAGAACACCAGGAACGCCAGCGCGGCGGTCACGATGATGTGGCTCGAAATCGTGAACGTGTAGGGAATGATGCCGACGAGGTTCGAGACGCAGATGAACATGAACAGCGTGAAGATCAGCGGGAAGAACTTCATGCCTTCCGAGCCGGCGGTGCTGCGAATGGTGCTGGCGACGAACTCGTAGGAGATTTCGGCGACCGACTGGAAGCGGCCGGGAACCAGCTGCCGCCCGCCACCGAGCATCAGCACCGCCGTCAGCGCCACCGCGATGAACATGTAGAGCGACGAGTTGGTGAAGGCGATCGTCTGATTGCCGATATGGCCGATCGTGAAGAGGGGCTCGATGTTGAACTGATGAATCGGGTCGATTTTCATCCGCGCGGGCCTTGGTCCGCCGGCCTAGCTTGCCGGCAATCGAATTTCAAATGTCGTGACTTCCCGTCGGCGCTCAGCGTCTGCCCGAGGCTACGCCCGCGTATCTCACCACGTTGACCACGCCGGCGACGAAGCCGAGCAGCAAAAACACGATGAAACCGAACGGCGATGTCGACAACAACCAGTCGAAACCCCAGCCAATCCCTGCCCCGACGGCAACGCCCGCAACCAACTCCGAGGAAAGGCGGAAACCAAGCGCCATCGCCGAAGCTCTGGCCGCCCTGTCGCCGCTTTCAGTACCGGGTTGATCAGTCTTGATTTTTCGGCTGTCACGAATTTCGGACAACCGGTGATCGAGACTTCCGAGCCTTGCGGAAAGCGCAGCTTCATCGGACGACGATTGATCGCGATTTCCACCTGCGTTGTCGCTTTTGTCTTCGGCCATGCCCAAGACATTAAACGATGCTGCGGTTGATGGAAATTACGCCCGTCACCCTTAAAAGCCGCGCGGACCATACTTACCGCGTCTAATCAAGTCAAGATTGCGCCGTAACCAGTTAGTGCATTGATTTAACTGGATTTATTTAGAGATATTCCACGACCCTGTGGACCCGTCATCGCAGTGCAGCAGCAAAAGCGTTTTGAAGCGAAGCAGAGGCCGGTTCGCGTCAGGAAAAGCCGTTCGGACAAAAGGCCCTGGCGCGGCAAGGGGCGATCTTGCGCCGATTCGGCTGACCTGTTGGGATGCCGTTTGCGCCTATCATCAGCCGTTCCCGGAGCCCGCATGCCGCGCCAGGTCGACTACTATTTCTCGTTTCAATCGCCGTGGGCCTATATCGGCCATGGGCCGTTTAGCGAGCTCGTAAGTGCCTATGATCTCAAGGTAAATCACAAGCCCGTGGTGCTGGTCGATCTGTTCTCGGAAACCGGCGGGTTGCCCCTGATGAAACGCCATCCGGTGCGGCAGCGCTACCGGATGGTCGAGCTGCAGCGCTGGCGCGACAAGCGCGGCCTGAAATTCCATCTGCAACCCGCGAATTGGCCGTTCAACGCACGGCTCGCCGACGGTGTCGTGATCGCGGCGATCGAGGCCGGGCTCGATCCCGATCGGTTTCTGCGGCGGGGCTTTGCCGGCGTGTGGGAGGATCAGCTCAATCTGGCCGATCCCGCGACGATTGCGCAACTGGCCGACGAATCCGGGCTGCCCGGCAAGCAATTGGTGGAGCGATCCGCCACTGATGCGATCAGCACGGCCTATGAGCAGAATCGCCAGGATGCGCTGGCCGCCGACGTGTTCGGCTCGCCGGTCTATGTGTTGGATGGCGAAGTGTTCTGGGGACAGGACCGGATAGAATTGCTGGGAGACGCGTTGAAGTCCGGCCGCGCGGCCTATAGCTCAAAGGTCCAGGGCGTCGTGTGATGCGCCTCTGTGTGTCCTGGCGGTTGAGGAAACCGGTACTGTCTTTAAGGCGGAGCAAGCCCATGAGCACAGCGTCGTCCTCCAGAATGTTTCTCTGCAGATTGTTTCTCTGCGTTGTTGCCGTGCTGGCGCTGGGTGTTGCCAGCGCCAGCGCCGCGCCTCCGAAGGCGATGCCGGATACGGAGAACGGCCGTTATGCGCTATCCTCGACGCCGGATGGCGTGCTGCGGCTCGATACCCGAACCGGCGCGATTTCGACCTGCAGCAATTCGGGCGCGGGCTGGGCCTGTTACGCGGTGCCCGATGAGCGTGCGGCGCTGGATGCGGAGATCGGCCGGCTGCAGGCCGACAATGAAAAGCTCAGGCAGGATCTTGCGTCGCGCGAACCGACCGTTGCCGGCAAGATCGAAGAGCCGATGCCGAAATCCGACTCGCTGAAGAAGAGCGAGCCCAAGAACGACCCCAAGATCGCCGAGGGCGAACGCAAGATCGAAATTCCACTGCCGAGCGATCGCGACATGGATCGCATGATGTCGTTCCTGGAGCGGGCCTGGCGGCGGTTGATCGAGATGGCCAACCGCGTGCAGAAGGACGTCAACGGCAGGATTTGAACACGTCGTCCCGGCGAAGGCCGGGACCCATAACCACAGGGCGTCGTTGTTCGAAGGGAGTCGTCGACCACTGCCTTTCATCAGGACGCCCGCGGCGTATGGGTCCCCCGATGCGCAATTGCGCATCTGAGCTCAAGGCCGGGACGACGAAGAGATGAGGCCTTATGACCCAACCCAAATCGCTGTCCCGCACGCCATCCTCCAGCGTCACCGCGACGAGCATCGTCTCCTCAATGCTGACTGTGCAAACCCCGGGAGCGGGCTTTACCGACCTCACGGCCGAGATCGCAAAATTCGTGCGCGAGGCCGGCGCGCGCGAAGGGGCGGTGACGCTGTTCATCCGTCACACCTCGGCGTCGCTGACGATCCAGGAAAATGCCGACCCGACGGTGCTCGACGATCTCTTGACGGCGCTGAACCGGGCCGCGCCCGAAAACGCCGGATGGCGCCACGACACCGAAGGCCCCGATGACATGCCCGCGCACATCAAGACCATGCTGACCGCGACCTCGCTGCAGGTCCCGGTGCTGCGCGGCGCGCTGGCGCTGGGAACATGGCAGGCGATTTATCTGATCGAGCACCGGGCGCGGCCGCATCGGCGCGAGATCGTGCTGCAGTTTATCGGCAGCGCCTGATGCGCGCCCGCCAGAGCTTCGGTCCTGATTGAATCAGAACCGAAGCTCCAGACTCCTGTTTTGACGCGTTTTCTACCGCAGATAAGTCTACGCAATCTGCGTAAACTTGATTGCTGTGCGAACCGGTATCCACTTCGCTCGAAAACGCTCTAAAAACAAAACCGGCCGCGGATCGCTCCGCGGCCGGTTCCTGTTGTGATCGTCCGGTGGCTGCCCGCCGGACGAAACCGGGTTACTTCGTGATGTCGACGTCCTTGGTTTCCGGCAGGAAGAAGAAGCCGACGACCGCGGTGATCGATGCGAAGATGATCGGGTACCAGAGACCGGCGTAGATATCGCCGGTCGAGGCCACGATCGCGAACGAGGTTGCGGGCAAGAGACCGCCGAACCAGCCGTTGCCGATGTGGTAGGGCAGCGACATCGAGGTGTAGCGGATCTTGGTCGGGAACAGTTCGACCAGCATCGCCGCGATCGGCCCGTACACCATGGTGACGAAGATCACCAGGATGAACAACAGCCCGATCACCGCCGCGACCCGCGGTTTGAAGATGTCGAACGGGTGCGCCATCTTCACGATCTGGGCGTCGCCGGCCTTCGGATAGCCTGCAGCCTGCACCGCGCCCAGCACCGCCGGGTTCGAGGTCTTGGCATCCGTGTAAGCCACATCCTTGCCGTTGACGACGACCTTCACGCCGGTGCCTTCGTAGCGGGTCGTATACTTGACCGACTGCTGAGCGAGATAGGCGCGAGCGGTGTCGCAAGGCGCGGTGAAGACGCGGGTGCCGACCGGGTTGAACAGGTCGCCGCAGGCCTTGGGATCGGCGACCACCTCGACCTTGACCGTCTCGATCGCCTTTTCCAGCGCCGGGTTGGCGTTGCTGGTGATCATCTTGAAGATTGGGAAGAAGGTCAGCGCCGCGATCAGGCAGCCCGCCAGAATGATCGGCTTGCGGCCGATCTTGTCGGACAGCGCGCCGAACACGATGAAGAAGCCGGTGCCGAACAGCAACGACCACGCGATCAGCAGGTTGGCGGTGTAACCGTCGACCTTGAGGATCGATTGCATGAAGAACAGCGCGTAGAACTGGCCCGTGTACCAGACCACGCCCTGGCCCATCACGCCGCCGATCAGCGCGATAATTACGATCTTGGCGTTGCTCCAGTTGGCGAAGGCTTCGGTCAGCGGAGCCTTGGAGCTCTTGCCCTCGTCCTTCATCTTCTGGAACACCGGCGATTCATTGAGCCGCAACCGGATCCAGACCGAGATGCCGAGCAGCACCACCGAGACCAGGAACGGAATGCGCCAACCCCATGCAGCGAAGTCAGGCTCGCCTAGCGCCGTACGGGTGAACAGGATCACCAGCAGCGACAGGAACAGGCCGAGCGTTGCCGTGGTCTGGATGAACGAGGTGTAGTAGCCGCGTTTGCCCATCGGGGAATGTTCGGCCACGTAGGTCGCCGCTCCGCCATATTCGCCGCCGAGCGCGAGGCCCTGCAACAGTCGCAAGCCGATCAGGATGATCGGCGCCGCGATGCCGATGGTCGCCGCATTGGGCAGGATGCCGACGATGAAAGTCGACAGGCCCATGATCAGAATGGTGACGAGGAAGGTGTATTTGCGGCCGACGATGTCGCCGACCCGGCCGAACACGATGGCGCCGAACGGGCGAACGATGAAGCCCGCGGCGAACGCCAGCAGCGCGAAGATGTCGCGGGTGGCCTGGTTGAACATCGGCTGGTTTGTTGCGGGATCAATGACGCCGAAGAATTGTGCGCCGATCACGCTGGCAAGCGAACCGAACAGGTAGAAATCATACCATTCGAAAACCGTGCCGAGTGACGAAGCCAGAATGACGAAACGTTCGTCCTTCGTCATTCCTCCGGTTCTAACTTTTTCCGTTGCCGCCATTGAAGACATTTCGATCGCTCCCGCTTTTTTCTTGAAACACGAACATGTGCGTTGCGTCTGTTCGACGCGCAATTAATTAGGCGCCTCACTACATGTTCAGGAACCGTGCCCCAATAGTACTTTCGGCTGGCGTCGATCCGTTGCGCCTACGGTTGGCCTGTCAGACGCGGCTGCTGCGGTTGGTATGATTGCGCCAGCGAATCGGCGAGGAGTGCTGATTTTACCGGGACAAATGACCTTCGCGTTCCAGGCCAGGGTCTTCGGAAATGCCCCAGCTCTCGCCCAAATTTTGCAAATCAGTTAGACAAAAGGCGGGACCCTTGCTGCGCGGGAATCCTGCCCGTTAGGGAGGCGATGTCCAACTAAAGTCCAATAATCGAGAAGATAAGCGCGATGACATACGCCCATCGGCCCTTGCTGCCCGCCTTGAACGGGCTCAGCGGAATTTTCTTGAGACGTTTCCCGTCTTTGTCGCAGCGGTACTGATGGTCCAACTGTTGGACCGGAGCGGAGTCATCAGCTCTGTAGGAGCTCTGCTTTAAATTGGATGGCGTGCGATCTTTCTTCCGCTGTATGCGTGGTGGGGCGTTTCCTGGCTGCGCACCTTCAGCTAGAACATCGCCACACTCGGCTTAGTCTTTGATCATGGCGCAACTTGCGCTTTGAACGAAGCCCTGCCTTCAATGCAGCAACTTGTATTGCACGATGTAGACGGCGGCGCCGCCCAAGTAGCCCAACAGGGCCAACCCGCTGATGCGTCGAACGTACCAGAAGAAGTGAATTTTTTCGAGACCCATCGCGGCGACGCCAGCCGCAGAGCCAATAATCAGGATTGAACCGCCGGTTCCTGCGCAATAGGCGATGAACTCCCAAAGGAAACTATCGGTCGGATATTGCGCGAGACTGTACATGCCCATGGAAGCGGCCACGAGCGGTACATTGTCCACGATGGCACTCAAGAGGCCGAGTAAGACGACAATCACATCCTGACGACCGACGGTTTGATCCAGCCACTTCGCCAGCATCTTCAGAACATGGGTATGCTCCAGGGTGGCCACCGCCAACAGAATGCCGATGAAGAAAACAATCGACGCCATGTCGATTCGCATGAGCGCATGGGCCAAGGTCAGCGGTTTCTTTTCGTCCGGCCCCTTGTCTCGATGGATCAGCTCGCCAACCACCCAGAGGATGCCAAGCGCAAAAAGTACTCCCATGAAGGGTGGCAAGTGAGTGATGGTCTTGAAGGCTGGCACTGCGATCAGGAGGCCCAGCCCTAAATAGAAAATCAAATAGCGCTCGAATGGATTGACCGGCCTTTCCGAACTCTCGCGGTTGTCCGGCGGCGCGATTACCGTCCCCTTGAGCAGATAGGTGACGACAAGCAGCGGCAGGAGCAGGTTGACCAGCGAGGGCAGGAACACTCCTTTGATAATGGGAAGGGGCGTAATCTGACCGCCGATCCAAAGCATGGTAGTTGTCACATCGCCGATTACCGACCATGCGCCACCGGCATTTGCAGCGATCACAATCATCGCCGCAAAGAACAAACGGTCGTTTTGGCTGCCCGAGAGTTTCTTCATCAGGGAAATCATGACAATTGTCGTCGTCAGATTGTCGAGCACGGCACTGAGGAAGAAAGTTACGAGGCAAACAATCCACATCAGGGTGGTTTGCTTCGTGGTGCGGATTTGCGAGGTGATGACCTCGAAACCATTGTGCGCGTCGATCACCTCGACGATCGTCATGGCTCCGATCAGGAAGAATACAATCTGAGCGGTCGAAGCGACTGACTCGTTTAGCTGGTTTCCGATTAGCGCATGATCGCCGCCAAACACCGCATACACGGTCCAGAGCAATCCGGCTCCGAGCAATGCTGAGGCACCCTTGTTGATTTTGATCGGATGTTCGAGCGCGATGGCCGCGTAGGCCACGATGAAAATGACAACGATGGCACCGAGCAAGATCGCCTCTCATGATTTTTTAGCTGCGGTTGGCACGATTACATCATGTCACCGGTCGAAGGACCGGATTGATTGCTGCGAAGACAATTAGCCGCACTGAGGGAGCCAGACGGAGGGCTGAACTAGAGTCCAATGACGGAGAAAAACAGCGCAATGCTCCACATCACAATTGAGATGATCGCGGTCCAGCTCGCGAACAGCAAATAGGTCTCGCGCATGACCGTCGAAATCGTCCTTTGAGCGAAGGCCTGGGGCGGACGTTTCTCCTTGGGAAGATAGAGCCACATCTCGGTCCGGCGGTGGTCCTTCGTTCGGGCTTCACGGGCCTTCAGAACGAGGACAAGTGTCATCGCCATGCTCAGAAACCCTCCCGCCTGAAAGGCAGAACGCGGCAGGAAGGATAGGCCGATCATGACGCAGAAAATAGCCAGCGACGCGAACCCGCATGCGCGCAGCACCGTTTCATAGGCAATACGGCGCATCTCTTCCATGATCCGCCACTCTCCGTCGTTGGCAAGCTCGTGTCGCTCAGCGTAGCGCCAAGATTTCGCGCCCTCAACCTCGGAGCTGCTCGGCTAAAGGCCGATTCGGAGGAAATTCCCGGCAGCGGGCAACGCCAGGAGCGCAGTTCCGGCAAGCCAGATCCAGAGCGAGGCATTGTTCGATTCCGGTGCGCCGGTGGCCCGTTCGTAAATTGCGGCCGGAATCCCGCCAAGGATGACTGTGGCGGTCGAAACCATCAGTGACGCGAACATCAGCGTCAATGACAGGCTGCCAAACAGCAGAGGACCGACGAGCGGCTGGACATAGAGCAACGCGAAAATCAGCCAGAGCTGGTTGAAGATGCCGTTGATCATTCCGAAGAACGCAATTCCGATGAAATAGAAATTGCGGTTCATGATGCCGCTCCGCCGAACCTGGGCGCGAGATTCAACACCAGCAACGTGTAGTGAAACAGCACGCGCAACCAGAACATCCAGACGAAGCCGAACAGCCACAGCACTGGGGGAGGGGTAACCTTCGGGGTTACGATCGCGAGGACGGCGATCACGGGATCGGTGATCCGGCAAAAGAATCGCCAGATATAGTTCGGCGAATCCGCGTCGACCATCAGGCCGAGCAGGAGCCGGCCGAGCATCGTGTACATCAACGCCGCCAGAATGAAGTTCGGCAGGTGAAAATACCAATAGCTGGCGAATGAAGTTGCCGTATCCAAAGTCCGATGCTCCCGCAGTGCTTCAGCAATCGACGAATCGAGATGTGTCACGGCACCACGATCGTGGTCAACAATGGCAAGTGGCGACTTTCCCGGCAAGCGATGTCGTGGCTTCATGGAAAGCAAAACGGGGCCCCGAAGGGCCCCGTTTGTCGAGATTGTGTGACGCAGCGCTCTTAAGTGGTTCTCTCTTCGAGCACCGTCCTGCCCCGCGGCTTGCGGATATCGTCGACATAGGCCTGCATTTCCGCCGACGGCTCCTTGCCGAGCTTGCTGACGATGTAAATGACCGCGAAGCCGAGCGGCGTTCCCAGCAAGCCGCAGGCGATGTTGTTGAGGTCGAACCAGCCGATCTTGTTCGCCATCGGGTGGGCCAGTGTCGGGAAACTCTCCATGGCATTGGGTAATGCCATGGCTTTGGCGATGTCGACCAGCGGCAGTCCCGTCAGCGGGTTGGTCAACGATGTCATGCCGAAATACGCCACGCCGGCGCCCGGGAAGTAGCGGGTGGTCACGAGGTAGAACAGGCACAGTCCGAAGCCGGCAATGATACCGCAGACCGCACCCGTCGCCGTGGTACGCTTCCACCAGACGCCCATCACGAGCGCCGGGAAGTTGCCGGCCATTGCCAGCGAGAACGCCCAGCCGACCATGGCCAGGATGTCGCCGGGTTTGGTGGCGGCAGTCGCGGCTGCGATCACGGCAACGACCACAAGAAGAGCGCGGGCCACGGTGAGCCGGCGCATGGTCGGCGCGTTGGGGTCGATCATCTTGTAGTAGACGTCGTGTGACAGCGCGTTTGCGATGGCGAGCAGCAGCCCGTCCGCGGTGGACAACGCGGCAGCGAGACCGCCGGCGGCGACGAGGCCCGAGATCACATACGGAAGTCCCGCGATCTCCGGCGTGGAGAGCACGATCACGTCCGTGTTGATGATGAAGTCCTGCAGCCTGACGACGCCGGGATGATCGGCAATCGCCTTGCAGGCTGCAACGATGGCGTCGATACTGGCCGCGTTCTTGCCGCAGATCTGGATCAGTCCGAGTTCACCCCAGTTGAACAACCATGGGCGGATGGCTGTCAGGTCCCGCCCGATGATGTTGGTGTAAACTTCCAGCTTCGAGAACGCCGCGTAGGCCGGCGCCGAGAAGTACAGCAGGAAGATGAACAGCAGCGACCATGCCACCGACTGGCGTGCCTCACGTACCGACGGGGTGGTGAAGTAGCGCATCAGGATATGCGGCAACGAAGCCGTTCCGACCATCATGCACATGATGATCGCGAAGAAGTTCAGCGGACTGTAGTTGATGAATGGTTGAATATGCGGCTTGAGGTTTGCCACCGTCGCAAGGCCGGTCGCCAGCATCTGCTGTTCTCGTGCCGTAATATCCACAATTGCCTGCCCGTAAGTCAGCTCCGGAATCGGAATCCCGTATTTCTTGGTGGACAGGATCACGATGGGGGTCAGATAAGCGATGATCAGCACGACGTATTGCGCGATCTGCGTCCAGGTCACCGCCCGCATACCGCCCAGCATCGCGCAGAGCAGAATGCCGACCAGGCCCGCAAACACCGCGAGCTCGAACTGCATTCCGAGGAATCGCGAGGCAATGAGGCCGGTGCCGTAGATCTGCGCCGTCACATAGGTGAAGGAGCAGGCGACGAGCACGATCACGCCGAGGAAGCGGGCGAAGTTGCCGCCATACCGGAACGACAGGAAGTCGGGCACCGTATAGGCGCCGAACTTGCGCAGATACGGCCCGATCAGGATCGATACCAGCACGAATCCGCCGGTCCATCCGAGCACCCATGCGAGGCCGTCGTAACCCAGCAGGAACAGGGTGCCGGCCATGCCGACGAAGGACGCCGCCGACATCCAGTCAGCGCCCGTCGCCATGCCGTTGTAGAAAGCCGGGACGCGCCGTCCGGCCACGTAATACTCCGAGACTTCAGCGGTTCGCGTCATCACGCCGATGATGGCGTAGACCGCGAGCGTGAAGAACACGAACAGGTAGCCCAGGATCTTGTTCGGAACACCCATCTGCTCCATCACCGCGAGCAAAAGGATGAACGCGATGAAGCCGCCGGTATAGGTGCCGTACATCTTGCCCAGATTCTTGATGAAGTCCGAGCTTTTGGCAGAAGCTTCTGTGGCCATGGTCTCTTCCCCCTCAATCTTCCTCGGCAAAGCCGTATTCGCGGTCAATCTTGTCCTGCTGTTTCGCGAACATGAACAGCATGACCACGAACACGATGAGGGACCCCTGCGCGGCCATATAGAAGCCGAGCGGGAAACCGAGGATCGGAATGATGATCTTGTTGAGGGGCACCACGAACATGTGGATGACGAAGCCGAAGAAGAACCAGACACCGAGATGCGTGAACATCAGGCGCGAGGTCTTTGCCCAGTGCGCCTCTTCCTTCTCTTTCATGCTTGTAGAGTCAGGCATCGTTGCAAATCCTCCCCAAAGCACCGGCGCATCAATGCACCGGATTAAATGATCGAGGGGAATGCAAATCCCTTCAGTGCGGCGCCCCCCTTGCCGCTTCTTCAACCGGTCTTGCGCCAGTCTGGAGTCATCTGACGCTAACACTACGAATGGTCAGGTCTTTATTATACTTTCGGCGGGTGTGAAATTGTTGCAGCTGCTAACAGAGATGCGCTGAGAACATTGGACTTGTCGTGAACCAGATGGGGTAAGCTGACGAAGCAGCCTGGGCCGATCGAACTGGATGAGACCGCGATGAAGCTGTTCGAAAAACTGTTTCGCCCCCGTCCGCCGATTCGCGATCGGGACGCGCTTGCGGACTTCATCGATGCGCAATCGGCCTTTATCGTGCAAAAGGGCATCTACGAATACTCGCGCGCCCGTGCAGGTCACTACGCCAAGGTGCTATTTGCCGAAGAGGGATTTGCGCAATCCGTCGAGCGCGCGCGCTGGAAAGCCTTTCCGCTGGGTCTTGCGATGGTAGGCGAAATGGTCGAGGGGGTGCTGGCTCATCACGCCGGGACCCAGCGCCGGGCCATTCTCGACCAATTGACGCTTGTGGTTCTCTCGGTTTTCGACCGCTATCCGGTTCCTCCGTCGATCGGCGAAGAAGCCTGGCTTGAGGCGCGTCGCGATCTCGCGCGCCGACTCGATCTGGTCGGCGGCCATGCGCCCAAGCGCGTGATGGACATTCCCGAGCCACTGGCGGAAAGCTATTTTTCGATGATGCCGATCCACGAAAAGCTGCGCGGACGGGATTTCCAGACAACGCGCAATTATCTCCGGGTCAGCCTTTGCAACATCCACGACGAATTGATTGATCGCCTTGACACGGTCGCTGTGGCCCATGCGCTGTTGAGATAAACCTGCTGCACGCGATCGTCGGCCTCATCGCAGGCGGACGGTTCCTGATTTGTGCGGCGCACAAATCGGCGGTTAACCGCGTCGCCGCATGGGGATATTGCCCGCTTGCATGAAGCCGCCGGGCAGGGGACAATTGTAAAACCGCTTGGCAGGCCTACAGAAAACGGTCACCGGCTTGCCGCAACGCTATTCGCAAGAAGTAAATGACTGCCTCCGCCAGCACCCATCTCGTCATCGCCGATGACCACCCGCTGTTCCGCGACGCCCTGCGGCAAGCGGTCGCGAGCGTCGTCAGCTCGGCCGTGATCAGCGAGGCGGGCTCGTTCGACGACCTCACGGCATTGCTGGAACGGGACTCCGACGTCGACCTGATCCTGCTCGATCTGACCATGCCGGGGATCTCGGGCTTCTCCGGCCTGATTTACCTGCGCGCACAATATCCGGCGATTCCGGTCGTGATCGTCTCCGCCAGCGACGACGCCGGAACCATCCGACGGTCGCTCGATTTCGGCGCCTCCGGTTTCATTCCCAAGCGCTTTGGGGTCGAGACGTTGCGCGACGCCATCATGAAGGTGATGGAAGGCGACGTCTGGGTTCCGCAGGACACCGACCTGTCTTCCGCCGCCGACCCGGACATGACGCGGCTGCGCGACCGGCTGGTGACGCTGACCCCGCAGCAGGTGAGGGTGCTGATGATGCTGTCGGAGGGGCTGCTCAACAAGCAGATCGCCTATGAACTCGGCGTCTCGGAAGCGACCATCAAGGCGCATGTCTCGGCGATCCTGCAGAAGCTCGGCGTCGAAAGCCGCACCCAGGCCGTGATCGCAGCCGCGAAAATCTCCGGCGGCCAGTGGCGCCAGGGCACGCCGACGGTGTAACGGCAAAGCAATCCGAATGCCGCCACTATCAGGGAAAGCGCTGCTGTTCGACATTGACGGCACGCTGGCCGACACCGATGCGCTTCATCTGGAAGCGTTCAATCAGGTCCTGGGTCCCCGCGGTCACACCTTTGATCACGCGCGCTTCAGCAAAGAGCTTCAGGGCTTCTCCAACGCCTCGATCAGCGCGCGGTTTCTCGCCGAGGAACCACCGACGCGCCAGACGGCGATCATCGGCGAGAAGGAGGCAACCTTCCGCAAGCTCGTTGCCGGGAAAGTCCAGCCATTGCCCGGCCTGATGGCGCTGCTTGCGCGCGCGGATCGCGCAAACATCCCCATGGTCGCGGTGACCAACGCGCCGCGGCTGAATGCCGAGATGTTGCTCTCCGGACTTGGGATCATGGATCGGTTCAAGGCGCTCGTCATCGGCGATGAACTTGCCCACGGCAAGCCGCATCCAATGCCATATCTGGAAGGCTTGCGCGCGGCGGGCGCCGCAGCCGCCCTGTCGATCGCATTCGAGGATTCCCGCTCCGGCGTTCAATCCGCCGCGGCGGCAGGCATCGCGACCGTTGGAATGCGGACGAGCCTCGGCCACGCCGACCTGATCGCGGCCGGCGCCGCCACGACGGCCGCGAACTTCGACGACCCCGCTTTGGTTCGGATGGTCGGGGCGACGATGAACTGGTGATGGTGGGAGACTGTATGGGAGGAGCGCAGCGATACCCATCCTACAGTCTCGTCTAGGACGGGCCGGTAACAGAGCGCTTCCTGAAGATAGCAACAGCGGCAAAGGCCCAACCAACGAGCCAGACTGCCAGGACCGCAAGCCAACCCTCCACAAACACGCCGCTTCTGGTTAATCCCTGCACGTTGCCGACCAGTAGCAACAGCGGCAGCAACAGAATCCCAAATGCCAACGAGCACCAATTCCAAGGGGCTCAGCCCCGCCAGAACGTCAGCCCGGCCGGCAGCATCGTCAGGAAGACCACGAAGAGCAGCCTGGGTAAGCCGCAAAACTCCAAGGACATGTCTCGCGCCTACTCCGCCGCCACCAGCTGCTGGGCGCGCCATTGGCCGAGTAGCGCCCGCAGCGATGCCGGTTTGACCGGCTTGTTCAGCACCGCGATATTTTCCTCGCGCGCGGCGGCCCGCACATTCGGACTGCGGTCCGCCGTGATCAGGATGGCCGGAATATTCTCGCCGAAACGGCGGCGGATCTCGCGGATCGCGGCGACGCCGTTGCCGCGGTCGAGGTGATAGTCGACCAGAAGGCCGGTGACGCTTCCGCCTGAGGTCTCGATCGCGGCGATCGCGGCCTCGGGGTCGGCCACCGCGATCACCTCGGCGTCCCACGCCGTGAGCAGCGTCTTCATGCCATCGAGGATCGCCGGATCGTTTTCGATGCAGACGATCAATGCGCCGCTCATCGGCGTTTTCGAGAGCGGCGTCGCGCTGGTGACCGCGGCGGTATAGTTGACCGCCTTGGCGACCGGCACCGTCACCGAGAAGACCGAGCCGCCGCCGGCATTGGCGCCCAGCGCGATGCCGTGGTTCAGCACCCGCGCCAGCCGCTCGACGATCGAGAGCCCGAGGCCGAGCCCGCGCGCGATCCGCGCGCCCTGTTCGAGGCGGTGGAACTCCTTGAAGATCTCGCCGCGCTTCTGCACGGGAATTCCGACGCCGGTATCAAAGATACCGATCTGCAGGGTTTTCCCGCGGCGGCGACAGCCGACCAGCACCCGCCCGCGCGGGGTATATTTGATGGCGTTGGATATGAAGTTCTGCAGCAGCCGGCGCAGCAGCGCGCGGTCGGATTCGACCGGCAGCGAGCACGGCACGAAGCTCAGCTTCAGCCCCTTGGCGCGGGCGATCGGGGCGAATTCGATTTCCAGCGACCGCATCAGGTCGGCCATCTTGAAGCTGGTGATCGAGGTGGTCATCGCGCCGGCGTCGAGCCGCGAGATGTCCAGGAGCGCGCCGAGGATTTCCTCGATCGCCTCCAGCGAGTCGTCGATGTTCTCGACCAGGCGCGAATCCTCGCCGCCGCTCTGGCGCTCGACCAGGCTCGTGACATAAAGCCGCGCCGCGTTCAGCGGCTGCAGGATGTCGTGGCTGGCGGCGGCGAGAAACCGCGTCTTCGAGATGTTGGCGTCCTCGGCGGTGCTCTTGGCCAGCGCCAGTTCGGAATTCAGCCGGGTGAGTTCCTCGGTGCGGTCCCGCACGCGCTTTTCCAGCGTCGCATTGGCGCGCTCCAGCGCTTCGGCCGCCTCGAAGCTCGGCGTGACGTCGGAGAAGGTGATCACGAGCCCGCCGCCCGGCATCCGGTTGGAGCGGACCTCGATCACCATGTGCCGGTCGGGCAGGCGCTCCAGATAGGGCTCGCCCTCGGTGGTGTAGGCGTTGAGCCGTTGCGCCAGCAGGGCGTCGCTGTTGCCGGAGCCGGGCGGGCTGACGGCATCCATGTATTCGAGGATCTCCTGCAAGGGAATCCCGAGCTGCACCAGATGCGGCGGCAGCGCGAGGATTTCGCCGAACTGCGCGTTCGAGCAGATCAGCTGCAGATCCGCGTCGAACACCGCAATACCCTGGCGCACATGGTTCAGCGCGGTCTGCAGGATCTCGCGGTTGAAATGCAGCGCGGCGTGGGAATCGTCGAGCAGTTTCAGCGCCGCCTTGGCGGAGACGGTGCGCTTGCGCAATAGCAGCGACATCACGAGGCGCGAGGAGGCCGCCCCGATCGAGGACGCGATCAGGCGTTCGGCGTGCTGCAGCAACTCGAAATCGGCGGGCGCGGCCGGATCGAGATGACCGGGATGGTCGGCGGTAAAACTCTCGAACGCCTGGCGGGCGCGGTCGGGGCCGAGATATTGCGCCACCGTGCTCTGGATGTCCTGCACCGTGACCGTGGTGCGCCAGCGCCGGAAGGTCGGCGTAATCGGCGTCAGCGTGCTCGGCACGAACAGGTCGGCCTGCAACCGTTCGATCGACGACGGCTGGCGCGCCATCGACATCGCGATGTAGGTCAGGATGTTGAGCGCGAGCGACCAGAGCACGCCATGCATCAGCGGCGGCAGATCGGCGCCGAACAGCGCCCGTGGGCGCAGCGCCTCGATGCCGAACGGCCCGTGCTGCAGGAATTGCATCCCCGCGGTGCTGGTCTCGAGGAAGCTCGGCAGAAACAGCGTGTAGCTCCATACCGCGACGCCGACCAGCATGCCGCCCATGGCGCCATGCGCGGTCGCCCGCCGCCAGAACAGTCCGCCGAAGAAGGCCGGCGCGAGCTGGGCGAGCGCCGCGAACGACAACAGCCCGATCGCCGCCAGTTGGGTGCTGCCGAGCGCGCGATAGTAGAAATAGGCCATCACCATGATGGCGAAGATCGCAAAGCGCCGCACCTTGAGCAGGAAGTCGCCGAAATCCTGCTGCCCCGGGTGCGTCCGCGGGCTCCGCTGCAGCACCAGCGGCAATACGATGTCGTTCGAAACCATGATCGAAAGTGCCACGCATTCCACGATCACCATCGCGGTCGCGGCCGACAGGCCACCGACGAAGATGCCGATGCTGAGCAGGTGCGCATTGCCCTCGATCGGCAACGCCAGCACATACATGTCGCTGTCGACGGCGCCGAACGGGAAGGTGACGAGGCCGGCGATCGCGATCGGGATCACGAACAGATTGATGGCGACCAGGTAAAGCGGAAACAGCCAGCGTGCGCGATTGACCTCGTCGATGCTGGAATTCTCGACCACGCTGACGTGAAACTGCCGCGGCAGCAGCATGATCGCGCAGAACGACAGCAGCGTCATGGTCAGGAAATTGCCGATTGAAGGCGAGTAGTTGATCGCGCGCATCGCTTCCGGCGTTTTCATCGCGCGTTCGAGCAGTTCGACCGGCGAGAACATCCAGAAGGTGACGAAGAGGCCGGCGGCGAGAAACGCCACCAGCTTGACGATGGATTCGGTGGCGATCGCCAGCATCAACCCGTGCTGGTGTTCGGTGGCGTCGGTCTGGCGGGTTCCGAACAGCACGGCGAACACGGCCATCGCCAGCGTCACTACCAGTGCGATGTCGCCGATCAGCGGGATCGAGGAGAACAGCTTGTCCTCGCTCAGGATCGTCTCCAGCGAGGAAGACATCGCCTTGAGCTGGAGCGCGATGTAGGGGACCGATCCGACAATCGCAATGACGGCCACGGTCGCGGCCACCGCCTGGCTCTTGCCGTAGCGGGCGGCGATGAAGTCGGCGATCGAGGTGATGTTCTGCGATTTGGCCAGCTGGATCACGCGGCGGAGCAGCGGCGTGCACAATCCGATCATCAGGATCGGGCCGAGATAGATCGCGAGGAATTCGACGCTGGTGCGGCTGGCGAAGCCGACCGAGCCGAAGAAGGTCCAGGAGGTGCAGTAGATCGCCAGCGACAGCGGATAGATCATCATGCTGGCGCGGCCGCGTTGGCTCGGCGACAGGCGGTCGCCATAGCTGGCGACGAAGAACAGCAGTCCGATATACGCGAATGCGGCGGCGATCACGCCCCAGTCGTGCAGCATTGCTGCCTGTCTCCCTTCCCGGCCTCTGTTCGGGCGCGTCGTGTTCAGCCGCGCCGGACCGGAACCGCCAGTATAAACGCATTGAGCCGGCAGCGCACCGCGCTACCGGCCCGATTTCCGGGGTTTCGAAGGAAGCGTCCTGGTAGGGTTACTCGGCCGCCAGCGATTTCTGCTTCAACGGCAGGCCGAGGCGCTCCCAGACCTGCAGCAACGCTTCGGCAAGGTGATCGATCAGGCTGTCATCATGGTAGGGCGAGGGCGTGATTCTCAAGCGCTCGGTTCCCTTGGCGACGGTCGGATAGTTGATCGGCTGGATGTAGATGCCGTGCTCTTCAAGCAGGATGTCGGACGCCTTCTTGCAGTTCTCGGGGTCGCCGACGAACAGCGGCACGATGTGGGTCTCGCTCGACATCACGGGCAGGCCCGCGGCGTCCAGGATCGCCTTGACGCGGGCGGCGCGGTCCTGGTGGCGCTCGCGCTCCCAGGTCGAGGTTTTCAGGTGGCGGATTGCCGCTGTCGCGGCCGAGCAGATCGCCGGCGGCAGCGCTGTGGTGAAGATGAAGCCCGGCGCGTAGGAGCGGACGGCATCGATGATGTCGGCCTTGCCGGCGATGTAGCCGCCGAGGCAACCGAAGGCTTTCGCCAGCGTGCCTTCGAGCACGTCGATGCGGTGCATGACGCCGTCACGCTCGGCGATGCCGCCGCCGCGCGGGCCGTACATGCCGACGGCGTGCACTTCGTCCACATAGGTCATCGCGCCGTATTTTTCGGCGAGATCGCAGATCTTGGCGAGCGGCGCGATGTCGCCGTCCATCGAATAAAGGCTTTCGCAGGCGATCAGCTTGGGCCGGTCGGGGCCTGCGGCAATCAACAGCTCTTCCAGATGCGCCATGTCGCTGTGGCGGAAGATCTGGCGATCGCAGCCGGCCTGGCGCACGCCTTCGATCATCGAATTGTGGTTGAGCGCGTCGGAGAGAATGAGGCAGTTCGGAATCAGCTTGGCGATGGTCGCGATGCCGGTCTGGTTCGAGACGTAGCCCGAGGTGAACAGCAGGGCGGCTTCCTTGCCGTGCAGATCGGCCAGTTCGGCCTCCAGCTGCACCAGCGGGTGATGGGTGCCGGCGATGTTGCGGGTGCCGCCGGCGCCGGTGCCCACTCTCGTGGCGGTCTCGACCATGGCGCCGACCACCTTCGGGTGCTGGCCCATGCCGAGATAGTCGTTGGAGCACCAGATCACGACGTTGCGCTGGCCCTTCGGCGAGTGCCAGACCGCATGCGGGAAGCGGCCCGCGATCCGCTCGAGGTCGGCGAAAACCCGGTAGCGCCGCTCGTCATGCAGGCGGTTGAGGGCGGCGGAGAAGAATTTGCTGTAATCCATCACAAGACCCGAAACGGAACCGGCCGGAGCGGCGTGGGCTCTTTTTAGAGCTTTTCCAGGTTTGGTGTCTATGTGAAATCCCACATTTCTGCGGGCCTCCGGGATGAACCCGAGGCAAGGCAAATCTTGATCTCGATCAACGCGCTAGCTGCGATTTACGGTCCCGGTATTTTGGCGGTGCGGGTGAAACCATGAGTAGCCAAAGAGCGCTGCCGACCCGGTTACGAGTCAAGTTCCCTGATGGCGCGATTGGCCGCGATCAGGGCGTCGTCTTCGGACTTGCTGTCCTCCGCCGTCACAAAGCCCCGGATCGCCGCGCCCCGTGTGATCGTCGGGGGCTGGACGATCGGCGTCATATTGGCCCGCCAAAGTCCGGGCTGCCGCTGAAAGGCAATGATTCGGTAGTCCGACACTTTGGCCATTGTCGTCCTTCTGCGTCGGCCGTGGCTCAGCAGCCGCGACAGATATTGTTCAGTTTGGAGGTGGTGCGGGCGTTCTCGGCGAGGAAGGGATCCTTGTATTCGGGTCGTGAGGCGTCGCTCTCGATCGCCCTGGGTTTTTCCTTGAATTTTTCGCTGGATATTTCCTTGGGCGTTGCGATTTTCGGAGGCTGCGCCGCGTCGTAGCAGGCGAGCCGTGCGCTGTTGCCTTCGACCGCGCGGCATTCCGGGCTTGCAGCGAACGCGTTCTGCGCGAAGGCGCACAGCGCCAGGACGGTAACAATTATTTTCATCTATTTTCCTTTGCGGGCGTAATTACCCGAGCGCAGAAGGTCACCTTCAGAAAGGTCACATTTCAGGAAGTCACATCGACGAATAGCGAACCGCGCTCTTCAGCGCGCCGTCGATCTCGTCAGCCAGTTCGGCCTCTCCGATCTCTTGAAGCGCCGCTGCCATATTCGATGCCTGCACCGCGCTCATCGAAAGCGGCTCGCTCGTCTCATAGCTGAACTTGATGCGCCAAATTCCGCCGGGGTTGCGATGCGGCTCGATCAGCAGCGCCGGAAGATCAGGCAGTCCGTTCTCAAACAGCAGGGCCGAGCGCGTCAACATGACGGCATCAAATCGGTGGCGCAGTTATGCAGGGATTGAGCGCGAAAGCGCGTCTGGAGCGACAGGAGGACTCGCATGCCCCGACCGTGCGCCCTTTTGGAGCCAATAGCTATGGATTAGTTGGGCGCGTCAGGTGGTCCGGAAATACAGCACGCCGTCGGTGACTTCAGAGGTCAGGCGGCCCTCGACCAGCATGTAGTTGACGTGGGCGATAAGTTCGCCGGCGGCAAAACCCATCTGGTGGGCGTCGAGCACGTGCTTGTGGAACACGACCGGCACCAGTTCCTTCGAGGTCTGCGGCACGGTCCGGCAGGCTTCGGCGATCAGGCGGCAGCGGTCCTCGTGATGATCGGCCAGCTGCTTGATCCGGGTCTTGAGGCCGTAGAACGGCACGCCGTGGCCGGGCAGAACCATCACGTCATAGGGCAGCGTGGTGGTCAGGCTCGCCAGCGAGGCCAGATATTCCCCGAGCGAGTTCTGGTTGGGCTCGACCGCCCAGACGCTGACATTGGGCGAGATCTTGCTCAGCACCTGGTCGGCGGACAGGAACAATTTGTCGGCGGCGCAATACAGCATCACCTGGTCGAGCGCGTGACCGCCGCCGGTAATCACCTTGAAGCGCCGCGTGCCGATGGAAATCTCGTCGCCGTGCGAGATGCGGCGGTAGGACGGCGGCAGGATCGAAACCTGCTTCAGATAATCCTGGCCACGGCTGAGCAGCGTGTCGGTCAGGCTCTCGTCCATGCCATGGCGGCGGAAGAACAGCCGCTGCGCGTTGCGGCGCTCCTCGGTGCCGCGGTTCTGGTGATAGACCGACTGCAGATATTCGACCTGCGACATCTGCAAGGGACAGTCGAAGCGGTCGGTGACCCAGCCTGCCAGACCGACGTGATCGGGATGCGAATGGGTCACGATCAGGCGGGAGATTTTCACGTGCCGGAGCGGGCCCTCGAACAGCGTGGTCCAGGCTTCGATGGTTTCCTCATTGCCGAACCCGGAATCGATCATCGCCCAGCCGTCGCCGTCGGCGAGCAGGTAGATGTTCACGTGATTGAGCCGGAACGGCAGCTTGAGCCGGACCCACAACACGCCCGGCAGCACCTCGACGACCTGATCCTGGCCGGGGTGATTTTCCCAGGGGTATCGCAGGGCCTCGGCGGAGGACTGAACGGGGTCGGTTTTCGAGTGCATCCCACCGACTTACCCGCACAATTGGTGCGGCGCTAGCCGAAAAAGCAGGTGCCCGGTGGGATAAAAGGCATGGGTATTTTGTTGTGCCGTCATTCCGGGGCGATGCGAAGCATCGAACCCGGAATCTCGAGATTTCGGGTCAGGTGCTAACGCACCATCCCGGAATGACGAACGCCAACTACGCCGCCCGGATATTTCCCAAAAACGCGTCGATTTCCGCGCGCAGCACGTCGGCTTCGCGACGGAGCGCGCCGGAGGCGGTCAAGACCTCGCTGGCGGCGGAGCCGGCTTCGGTCGAGGCGCTGGAGACGCCGACGATGTTGCTGGAGACCTCGCTGGTGCCGCCGGCGGCATGCGAAATGTTGCGCGCGATCTCGCGCGTCGCCGCGCCCTGCTCCTCGACCGCGGCCGCGATCGCTGTCGTGACGTCGTTGATCTCGCCGATCGTGGTAGAGATGCTGCGGATCGCTGACACCGCCGATGTCGTCACCGTCTGCATGCTGACGATCTGCTGACGGATCTCGTCGGTGGCCTTCGCGGTCTGGGTGGCGAGGCTCTTGACCTCGGAGGCGACCACGGCGAAGCCGCGGCCGGCTTCGCCGGCGCGGGCGGCCTCGATGGTGGCGTTCAGCGCCAGCAAATTGGTCTGCGAGGCGATGGTCTGGATCAGATCGACCACCACGCTGATGCGGGCAGCATTGTCGGCCAGCCCCTGCATGGTGGCGTCGGTGGCGCCGGCTTCCTCGACCGCCTTGCGGGCGATCTCCGCCGAGGTGACGACCTGGCGGCCGATTTCCTCGATCGACGACGACAGTTCCTCGGTGCCCGACGATACGGTCTGCACGTTGACCGAGGTCTCCTCGGCGGCGGAGGCCACCGCGCTCACCAGCGCGCTGGACTGATCGGCGGTCGCCGACATGCTCTGCGCGGTGGTCTGCATCGAGCCGGCCGCTTCCTGCAAACTATCCAGCGCCGTGCGCACCGTGGTTTCGAACTCGACGATGCGGGCTTCCATGCGGGTGGCGCGCTCGGCCTTGGCGATGCGATCCTGGTCCTGGTCGGCGGTGAGCGCCCGGCTCTGGATCATGCTTTCGCGGAACACGTGCAGCGAATTGGCCATCGCCGCGATCTCGTCCTTCTGGCTGGACTGATAGATCTCCGATTCGAGATCGCCGCTGGAGAGCAGCTGCATCGAACGCTGCAGATTGCCGATGCGCCGCAGAATGTTGCGGCCGACATAGAGCCAGACGAACAGCACCGATCCGATCAGGGTCGCCGCACCGAGCGCGAGCATGACCGTGGTCGCCAGCGAAATCTCCTTGCCCGCCTGCCGGGTCGAGGCGTCGGTCTCGCCGCGCACCCCGTCCACCAGTTGCTGCACGCTGATGCCGAGGCCGACATTGAGCTTGCGGGTTTCTTCCAGGATGGTCTGGCCGTAATCCGTGGCGTCCAGTTCTTTCTGGCGGACCTTGAAGACGCCGGTCTTGCCTTCGCCGAGCGCCAGCAGGGCTTTCGAGGCGTTGCTCAGTGCCGTCGTCAGGGAACCCTTGGGAAGCTGGTCGAGGTTCGATTTCAGGCGCTGCTGCGCAATGCGGGTTTGCTTCTCGATGGTTTCGAGCGTGTCGCTGCTCTCGGATGAAAGCGCGGCGATCATGTTGAACGCGGTCAGATTGCCGGCGGCGATGATGTCGCTGATCTGCTCGACCGTTTTCTCCGCCTTGGTGGCTTCGTCCTGGTTGAAGCTGGCGGCGCCGAAGATGCTGCTGAGCTGGGTCTGGGCGTCGACCATCGCGGGCGCGGCGGCCTTGACGAACGCGGCCTGGGCCGTGCGCAGCGCTTCATACAGTTTTTCGTGCTGGGCGCCGGTTTCCAGCCGTTCGCGTGCCGCGCCGCCGAGACTCTTGATCATGTCCTCGATGTTTTTCACCGTCTCGGTGAGGGCTGCGACGGTGTCCTTGTTGGCGCCGAGCTTGGTGATCTCGGCAAGCCTTTGCAGGGTGATGCGCTGGGTCTCCTGCATTTTTTTGGAGCGTTCGTTCAGCATCTCCTCGCTGCGGGAGGCAAGCAGACCCGGCCCCTGGCTGGCAAGGCTGGCGCTCTCCGCCGACAATTGCAGGCTGGCCGCAAGGCGTGGGATGTCCCTTCCGCTCAGTTCGACCATGGCCCCGCCGAGATGTCCGAGCACCAGGCCGGCACCGGCGCTGATCACGATCGCCATGCCGGCGATGACGGCGAAGGCGGCAAACAGGCTGCCTCTGACGCCGAATTTCGGAAAGCTGAAACCCTTGAGCCTGATCTTGCCGATGCCGAATCGTAACGCCATTTGCCGCCGCCCCGTCCCGCTATCCCTGGATGATTCCCCGCGCGGCAGTATCGTGGTACCCGGTTAACAAGTCGGGAAAATACGGACGCTTTTCGCGATTTTGAGTGCCGGCCCGCCATCGAACAATGTTTGAAACCGGGGAGCCGCTTCGCTCGAAAACGCTATGGCGCAAAATAAAAAGGCCGGCGTTCAAGCCGGCCTTTTCGCGCCTCCCTGTAGAAGCGATCAGTAGCGTGCGCCTGCGAAGTTGAACCGATAATTGACGCCAACCTTCAACGTATGCTCGTCGTTATGGAAGGTGCCAAACGGTGCCAGCGCGACCGGGGTCACGAAGCGGGTGGTGCCGAAATCGTAGTACTGGTACTCGCCCTTGGCCGACCAGTTCGGGGCGAACATGTATTCGACGCCGGCGCCGACGGTGTAGCCATTGCTGTGATTTTTATCGAGCGTGAACGCGACCGGAACGCCGGCAAAGGTCAGGGTGTCGCGATTGTCGGAATAGGCGTAGCCGCCTTTGACATAGAGCATGCCCGGGCCCCAGGTGTAGCCGATACGGGCGGTGATCGAAGCGATCGCGCGCTGATCATTGTTGTAGACGAAGCCGTTCGGGAACACCGAACTGAGGTTGTTCTGGCCGAGCCAGCTGTACTGGCCCTCGGCGCCGATGACCCAGTTCGGCGCGAACTGATAATCGGCACCGGCCTGCACGCCGCCGAGCAGGCGGGCGCTGTAGTCGCTCAGCACCAGACCGTTGAAAGTGTTGCTGCTCGAGAAGGCGCCGCCGACATGGGCGCCGAGATAGAAGCCGGTCCAGTTGTAGAGCGGCGCGGCGTAGGCCGGCGCCTTGTTGTAGTAGGGCCGTGCGCCCATGTCGGCGCCGAGCGCCGGGGACGCCGCGCCGAGGGCTGCGAGAGCGACGATAGCGAGCAGGAACTTCTTCATGGTCGTGGGTCTCCGGAAAAATCGTTGGGAGGCGCCAGATGCTGGGCGCCGTCCATGGCGTGCAGTTAGACAGCTTTTGAATAAAATGCTGTCACTTGCCGGGCACACCGATCGATTACCCAACCCATTGGAGAACAAACGTTTTTTGTGCTTAACGAAGCCTTATTTTCTGTACTTAACGGCGCCCTAATGCAAGTTAATGAAGGCTTAAAATCGGGTCCCTCGGGCGCGAAAGCTTTGCCTTAGGCAATGCGCCGCCGCACGTCGCCCCGCATCTGCTCGCGGAACGCCTGCCGCCGCGCCGGCCGGTCCTTTTCGGCGACGTCATGGCGGTCGAACACGTTGAACATTTCCAGGATCGGATAGCGGTCGCTGGCCATCGCCAGGATGCGCAGCAGTTCGGCGACGGGGCCGGTCGGGCCGGTGACTTCCCATTTCCGAATCGTGTTGGCGCCGTCTTCAGGCGGCAACCCGCAGAGCTTGGCCATGTCGGCCACGCCAAGGGGTTGGCCGATCGCCTCACCGAGGTCTTCGCGAAGTTTCTTCAGTTCCGGACCGGTCACGGGTTCTCCGTTTTAATGCGGGCTTCTGTGAAGTACGTCACACACCGGGGCCGGAGTGCAAGCTATACGCAGCGCCATCAGTTCCTCGAGGAGGAGGCAGTCATGCGCAGCTTGATCGAAAGCCTTACCCCCGACAGCCGCCGGATCTACTGGCGCTGGGTCGGTGGCATCTTCGGCCTTTATGTCGTCTTGATGGTCGGCGCCGCCAGCATGTTCATCAGCCACGAATCATCGCGGAACGTGCGGCATGAACCCGCCGTGACTGTGGCAATCAAAGGTGATCGCGCGCCGTCACACCAGGCTTCGATGCCGCAGCCGCAACTGGTGCGCTATCACTAGAGCGTTTTCCAGCGAAGTGGACACCGGTTCGCGTGAAGAAAACGCGTCAAACAAGAATCTAGAGCCCCGTTCCGATTCCATCGGAACGGAAAAGGCTCTAGGCGGCTTCAGGCGCCGATCGCGTTGCGCGTCACCACGTCGCGATAAAACGACGCACTGAGCTTCGGCGTCCGGCGCTGGGTTTCAAAATCGACGTGGATGAGCCCGAAGCGCTTTTCGTAGCCGTAGATCCATTCGAAATTGTCCATCAGGGTCCACAGGAAATAGCCGCGGACCGGCACGCCCTCGGCCACGGCGCGCTGCAGCTGCCGCAGATAATTGCGCAGGTACATGATGCGGTCGAGATCGTAAATCTTGCCGTCGGCATGCACCTTGTCCTCCGACGAGGTGCCGTTTTCGGTGATGTAGATCGTCTTGAGGTTCCAGACCTTGGCCGCGAGCCGCGGCGCCCAATAGATCGTTTCGGGACCGATACGCAGCCAGTCGGCACTCATGTGCGGAAACGAGGCGGGGAAGGGCAGCACCGACCAGCCCGGCTTCTTGTCGGATGCGGCGATGTAGAATTGCGGCGCGTAGATGTTGAGGCCGACGAAATCGTTGGGCGAGGCGATGATCTTCAATTCCTCGGCGGTGAATTTCGGCGCGTCCTTGCCGGCATATTCGAGGAAGCCGTCGGTGTATTTGCCCTCCAGCATCACGCCGAGCAGGCCCGAGTTCAGTTCGCGGGTCGCGATCTCGGCGGCGCGGACGTTTTCGGGCGTGTCGAACGCCGGCACGCAGGTCGCGATGTTCTCGGCCGGGCCGACCTTGGTGCCGGCGCGCCCGCGGGCGCGGATCGCCTGCACCGCAAGGCCGTGGCCCAATACGACGTTATGCCGTGCCTGGTTCAATTCCGCCGTCGGCAATTTGAGGCCGGGCGCGTCGATGCCCCATCCGTAGCCGAAATTCAGGAAACGTCCGGCTTCGTTCAGCGTGAAGATGTATTTGACGCGGTCGGTCAAACGCTCCGCGACATAGCCGGCGTAATCCGCGAACGCTTTCGAGGTGTCGGTGGACTGCCAGCCGCCGACGCGGTCCTGCAACGCCTGCGGCAAGTCCCAATGATACAGCGTCGCGTAGGGTTCGATGCCTTTGGCCAGGAGTTCGTCGAGCAGGCGGTTATAGAAATCGAGGCCCTTGGGATTGGGCTTGCCGGTGCCTTCCGGAAACACCCGCGGCCACGCGATCGAGAAGCGATAGTGCTTGACGCCGAGATCGCGCATCAGGCCGACGTCTTCCTTGTAGCGATGATAGTGCTCATTGGCGCGGTCGCCGGTGGTCTTGTCCTCGATCTTGCCCGGGGTGTGGGCGAAGGTGTCCCAGATCGAGCGGCCGCGGCCGTCCTCGTTGACCGCGCCCTCGATCTGATAGGCCGAAGTCGCGGTGCCCCAGCGAAAGTCTTTCGGGAAACGGGCAGGGGCGTGCGGGTCGGCGGCCGGCTTTGGCCTGGGCGCCGCATTCGCCGATGTCGCCGCCAGACCAAGCGCGGAGAAGCCCGCCAGCTTGGCAAATTGCCGGCGCGAGAATATCCCGGACATTACGTTCTCCGTCAGCTTCGGTGCTGCCGGCGTGCGCGTCCCGGCCGGTTGCAATGATCAGTATGTATCAATTTGATAGGCCGAAATCCGGTCGATTTCGAATTCCACGACATTGGGAGACAGGCCGTCGACGAATCCGACGCCTTCCATCGTTTTCGAGCCCATCGCAAGGTTGACGATCATGTACATCGGAGCGTCGAAGCCGACCGGGACCTTGATCTCCGACACCGGCTGGCGGTCGATGAAATAGATGACGCGATCGCGCTGCCAGAGCACACCGTAATTGTGGAATTCGTTCCTGGTATCGGCGACCGTGAAGTCGAACCCGCAGCGCTCGACCCGTCCGGTGGCCGGAATCCGCCAATGCGTGGTCATCACGATGTTGTCGTGCTGCTGTCCGCGGCCCTCCATCACGTCGATTTCCGGCGGCCAGCCGCCGTCATCGGCGAGCATCCAGAACGCCGGCCACACGCCGACCCCGGCCGGGATCTTGGAGCGCATTTCGAAATAGCCGTACTTCTGCGTGAACTTGCTCTGCGTGGTCAGGATGCCCGAGATGTATTCATTGTTGAACAGCAGGGACCTCAGGTCGGGCGGGGTCCTGCTTGCGATGATCGAGAGAATGCCGTTGCGGACCCGGAACGGATCGAGGCCGAGCGGCACCGTGCCCCGCCCGCCATACACCGAATCGACGTAGATCTGCTGTTCGCCATTATAGCTGGTCTTGCGCTTGAAATCGGAGCCTTCGCCGCCCCAGTAGCGCGACTGCGGCCAGGCGGCGCCACCTGCGTAGTGCGGCACCCACCGTGCCTCGACCAGCGGATGCACGTCGAAATCATCGTGGAAGGTCCGATGCAGCGACACCGGCACGCGCGGATCATCAGCTTCGATCTTGCGGCACTGATCGCCGAGCGCGCGGGTCGGCACCTGCAAGGTGAGCTCGGGTAGCGCAAGCGTGGGATCGCTTTGCGGATAAGCCGGCATGGCCGTGAAAAGACAGCCGATCAATGCGAGAGCGTGCGGCCTCAACCTGTTGATCCCCGGTTCGCGCGTGCGCTGACGTCGAAGGGTGAAAGACATAGCAGATCGCGGAATCGAAAAGGATGCGGCTATTTGATCGTCGCGTTCACCGTAATGACCGACGTGCCGGACGCCGTCGGCCCCTTGCCCGTTGCCTTGATCACGAAAGTGTCGCTGCCCTTGTATTTCGCCTTCGCCCTGTATTCGTAAGTGGATGCGTCGAGCTTCTTCAACTTGCCGCGTGCCGGCTTTTGCGAAATTTCAGAGCTGGTCACCGTGCCGCGTATCTTGATCGGAAACACGCAGCTTTCCCCGGACGCGATGTCAATGTCGCCGGTCGAGTTCTCGCCCCAATTCGCCAGCGTCGTTGATGCTGAACAGTCAGAAGCGGCCGGCGCCGAAGATGCCGGCGCTACGCTCGTGGCTGCAACGATCAGCGCCAAAGCAGCGACTTTAGACAACCGCATAGTCAACTTCCCCATTTTCGTGCGAACCCGTTCAAGGTCTCCCGGGTGAGGGCTATCATAATCCGGAATTGGACGCGCGCGTGGCGTGTGGAGCAGCCGAGCGATGTCGAATTGATGGGCATCGCGATGGGACTGTCGGCAAAGCGCGCAACAATCTCCGAGCCCCCCTGATCCTCGATCGTCGCTAGCCGATCGCGGCTCAAAACCGTTGTCGGCCACCACGCTGGTCGATCTGCTCAGGGGCATCGGATCAGCGATCGTTCGAAAGCTGATCGAGATGAGCCGGGGCAGAATAGAGGGAAAGCGCGCGCAGATATTTGAGCGCGGCGATGTCTCGTTTGAGGCGAGAGGCAATGCCAGGAATGGTGCTGCCAGACAGGATTGAACTGACGGTGTTTTTGGCTAATCCTTGCGGAACAAAGGTGGAACGTCTGCGGTTCCCCAAGGTTCGCCTCAGCTTTACTGGCATGGCGCGTTAAGGTACTCAGCAAGTATCGTATTCATGAATGCCGCTCAAAGCCGGCACGATGAAAGTGGAGTTGGTGTCGGCGCAGCGCAGAAGACATTCCTGCCAAAGACATTCCAGGAGAGCTGCGTGTTCTTCTGAGGGAGGGAGTCTCTCGTGATGGGACGTCCGGCGAGCGCCGGTAATCGTCTTCTCGCCGCGTTGCCGTTGGCAGACCTCGCGTTGCTCGCCCCTCATCTCCAGAAGGTGTCGCTTGAACAGGACGCCGTGGTGATACGAGCGGGGGATCGACGCGAAAATGTTTACTTTCCCCATAGCGGTGCCATCTCCTTCATGCTCGGCCTTCCGAACGGAGAAACGATCGCAACTGCGGTAATCGGATGCGAGGGAGCGATCGGCGCATTATCGGTGCTGGGACCTTCTTTCATGTCGTCCGTGACCGCGGTCGTGCGGGTGGGCGGTACCGCATCGCAAATCTCCGTGTCGCGGTTTCATGCAGCCTACATGAAGAGCGGCGCCATCAGACATGTGGTCGAGGCGCACACGAGGTCGATACTGATGCAGTTCCAGCACGTCTCAGCCTGCAACGGACTGCACTCGGTCGAGGCCCGCATGGCCCGGTGGCTGCTTCACCTGCACGATCGAACCGAGGACAACAACACCCTGCCATTAACGCAGGAGACGCTTTCGCAGTTGCTCGGGGTGCGACGAACGACCGTGACGCAGGTGATTGCCAAACTCCGCGCCTTAGGTGCCATCAAATCCGTTCGGCGAGGCTTGGTCGAAATCGACAGGGCGCGGCTCGAGGAAGCAACCTGTGAATGCTACGACATCATACGCGGTGCAACCGATCGGATCGTCCCGCATGAAGTCGTGGGATCGCACCCGCATTTTGCGTCGGCCGACAACCTCCACGGTGTATGATCGTTTTCAACCTTACATGACGTGGTCTTTGTACCGGTGCGGTGGCCGCTGATCCTTTGGCAGCTTGGCCCAGATCGCTTGAACATCGGCCGGGATACGCTTTCGGAAGTACCAGTTGTCGGAGCCGAGACGCTTAGTAGGACAGGCCATTCGTAGAACCATCGTGCAACACCTGTGTGTATCAGGCGCGGCGCGAAATGCTCAAGTCGTTCAGAAGCTTGCTGATGCTGATCGGGAAAAACTGGTGCTGCCAGACAGGATTGAACTGTCGACCTCTCCATTACCAATGGAGTGCTCTACCACTGAGCTACGGCAGCATGCCCGGTATTCAAGGAATCGGCCCAAAAGGCCCCTACAGGCGGCCGGTTCTTGCCACAAGGACCCCTCTGGCGCAAGCGCGCGGCGGGGCTGGAAAGGGCCCAAAATGGGCAAAAATTGGCATGGTCGCCGGGCTCATTGCTTCAAACCGGGCCAACTCGGGCCGATCGGTTCCATTTCCTAGCCCGGCGGCTTCAGACGCCGGCGCGGACGAATCATTGCGGAGTGTCGGCGAGGCGATTGCGCGGTGGCCGGGTGAATTCCAATATGATCGGGGAAAAGAAGCGCCACGACGGCGTAGGCAACAGGCCCAGGATGCAGGACGATCAGGACAAACGCGCGGGAACGGCCAAGCCGGTTGTGAAAGATTCGCGACAGCAGCGCTTGAAGCTGGCGCTGCGCGAAAATCTCAAGCGGCGGAAGTCGCAGGCGCGCGGGCGCAGCGATGAAGCTGCCGCACCTTCCGAAAACACCGATGCCTCCCTAGATAACGCAGGCGGAGTAAAGCCGGGCCAGTAGCGGACAGGAAATTTCCGGCCGCTCGCCGGGTGGCCAGCTCTCCGCAAAAAAGCTGAGTTCTTTTTTGGGTGGCGAGATGAGTGCAGACACCACGACAGCCGGTCCGGCGGCCGGCCAAGCTTCCTTCGCGTTTCCGCGCCACGAACAGACCTTTCCGACGCTGACTTCGTATGAGATCGAGCGCATGCGCCGGTTCGGCGAATTGCGCAGGTTTGGGCACGGCGAAGCGCTGTTCGAGACCGGCAAGCCCGGGCCCGGCATGTTCGTGGTGCTGTCGGGCCATGTCGCGATCACGCTGCGCGACGGCCTCGGCCATGTCACGCCCGTCATCGATCAGTGCGTTGGACAATTCGTGGCCGAGATCGGCCAGCTCTCCGGTCGCGTCGCGCTGGTCGACGGCCATGCCGAGGGCGATGTCGAGACGCTGCTGATTCCGCCGGACCGGTTGCGGGCGCTGCTGATGGCCGAAGCCGATCTCGGCGAGCGCATCATGCGCGCGCTGGTGCTGCGCCGGGTCAGCCTGATCCAGGGCGGCGTCGGCGGCCCGGTGCTGATCGGGCCGGCCTCGCTCGGCGACATGGCGCGCTTACAGAATTTTTTGACGCGCAACGGTCAGCCGCATCATTTGCTCGACCCCGAGAACGACAAGGACGCCGCCGATCTCGTCGAGCGGTACTCGGCCGCGCGCAGCGATTTGCCGCTGGTGGTGTGTCCCGACGGCACGGTGCTGCGCAATCCGTCAGAAACCTCGCTGGCGCTGGCGATGGGCATGATCACCAACCATGCGCATGACAAGCTCTACGATGTGGCCGTGGTCGGCAGCGGTCCGGCCGGGCTTGCCACCGCCGTCTATGCGGCGTCAGAAGGCTTGTCGGTCGCGGTGTTCGATTCGCGCGCCTTTGGCGGACAGGCCGGCGCCAGTGCGCGGATTGAGAACTATCTGGGATTCCCCACCGGCATTTCCGGCCAGGCGCTGGCCGGGCGGGCCTACAACCAGGCGCAAAAATTCGGCGCCGAGATGCTGATCCCGGTCTCCATCAGGTCGCTGGATTGCACGAAGCCCGATGGCCTGTTCGCGCTGGCGACCGAATGCGGGCAGTCGTTGAAAGCCAAATCGGTCGTGGTCGCGAGCGGCGCGCGCTACCGCCGGCCGGAAATCGAAAATCTCGACGCCTATGAGGGCCGCGGCGTCTGGTACTGGGCCTCGCCGATCGAGGCCAAGCTGTGCGTCGATCAGGACGTCGTGCTGGTCGGCGGCGGCAACTCCGCCGGGCAGGCCGCGGTGTTCTTGTCCGGCCATGCGCGGAAAGTCTACATGATCATCCGCGGCGGCGGCCTCGGCGCCAGCATGTCGCACTATCTCATCGAGCGCATCGAAGCGACTGACAATATCGAACTCATCTTCAACGCCGAGGTCGTTGGCCTCGAAGGCGAGGACGCCTCGCTGCGGCGCGTGCGCTGGCGCAGCCGTCTGGCGCCGGACGAGGTGCAGACCCTCGACATCCGCAATCTCTTTCTGTTCGTCGGCGCCGATCCCGCGACCGGCTGGCTCGAAGGCTGCGGCGTCAAGGTCGACCGCGCCGGTTTTGTTCTCACCGGCGTCCAAGGAAGCGTCCAAGCCGGCGTCCAAGGCGGCCAAAATGCCGATCGTCCGGTGCCGTTTTTGGAAACCACGGTGCCCGGCGTGTTCGCGGTCGGCGACGTCCGCTCCGGCTCGGTCAAGCGCGTCGGCGGCGCGATCGGCGAGGGCGCGCAAGTGGTGGCGGCATTGCACGGCTTTCTCGCCGACGGCTCGAAGCCGGCGCTCTGAGACAGACGATGAGGCGAGCAGGACTCGTAGCCCGGATGCAGCGAAGCGAAATCCGGGGACGGTCTTGGCGGTGGATGATCCGATCCCGGATTGCGCTTCGCTCCATCCGGGCTACGTAGCTGATGTCGTTTGCGACTCCTGCTAAACTTCGTGCTTCATGCGACTTTGGTCGATGCCTCGCGCGTTGCCGCACATGCCTGCGTTGCCGAAGCTGCAACGGACGCGTGTGGCAATTTGTTTTGCTGCGTCGTAACGTTCGGCGGGTTTCCAACGAAGGGGGCGCTTCATGATACTCGGTATGAGCACCGCGACATTTGTTCTTGTGCATGTCGTCATCAGTTTGATCGCAATCGTCTCAGGCCTCATCGTGATGTTCGGAATGCTCGGCTCGAAGCGGCAGCCGGGGCTTACCGCGATCTTCCTGCTGACCACGATCCTGACCAGCGCCACCGGCTTTGTGATTCCGCCGCTGCTGTTCGAAAAGATGTTGCCGTCGCATTTGTTCGGCCTGCTCTCGCTGGTGCTGCTGGCGATCGCCTGCTTCGCGCTCTATGTCATGAAACTGCGCGGCGCCTGGCGCTGGATCTACGCGCTGACCGCGCTGGTGGCGCTCTATCTCAATGTGTTCGTGCTGGTGGTCCAGTCATTCCTGAAGGTGCCGGCGCTGCACGCGCTGGCGCCGAGCGTGCCGCCGGCCGAGCCGCCCTTCGCGGTCGCGCAGGGCATCGTGCTGGTGTTCTTCGTGATCGTGATCGTCGGCGTGATCCGGCGCTACCGGCCGGCGTACGCCTGACGTTCGCGTCATTCCGGGGCGATGCGAAGCATCGAACCCGGAATCTCTTGCCGAATAACTTCTAGATTCCGGGTCCACGCTGACGCGTGTCCCGGAATGACGGCGTAACAAAAAGAGGAGCTTCCCCATGCCCATGGTCACAACAAAAGACGGCGTCGAGATCTTTTACAAGGACTGGGGCTCCGGTCAGCCCATCGTGTTCAGCCACGGCTGGCCGCTGTCATCGGACGACTGGGACGCGCAGATGCTGTTCTTTCTGGGCAACGGCTTTCGCGTCATCGCCCATGACCGCCGCGGCCATGGCCGCTCTGCCCAGGTCGGCGACGGCCACGACATGGATCATTATGCCGACGACCTCGCGGCGGTGACGGCGCATCTCGATCTGAAGAACGCGGTGCACGTCGGCCATTCCACCGGCGGCGGCGAGGTGGTGCATTACATTGCCCGCCACGGCGAGAGTCGGGTCGCAAAGGCCGCGATCCTCAGCGCGGTGCCGCCGCTGATGGTGAAGACGCCGGCCAATCCGGGCGGCCTGCCGAAGGACGTCTTCGACGGATTCCAGGCTTCGCTCGCCGCCGGCCGCTCGCAATTCTATCGCGACATCGCCGCCGGTCCGTTCTACGGCTACAACCGGCCCGGCGCCAAACCCTCCGAGGCCGTGATCGAGAATTGGTGGCGCCAGGGCATGATGGGCGGCGCCAAGGCGCATTACGACGGCATCGTCGCCTTCTCGCAGACCGATTTCACCGAGGACCTGAAGAAGATCAATGTGCCCGTGCTGGTCATGCATGGCGATGACGATCAGATCGTGCCCTATGCCGACTCGGCACCGTTGTCGGCCAAGCTGCTGAAGAACGGCATACTGAAAACCTACAAGGGCTTTCCGCACGGCATGCCGACCACGGAAGCGGCGACGATCAACGCGGACCTGCTCGCCTTCATCAAGGGATGAGCCAAGCTCACCCTGACATGAAGGTAATTCTTTTCGGCGCCACCGGCATGGTCGGGCAGGGCGTGCTGCGCGAATGCCTGGTTGATACCGGCGTCGAGCGCGTGCTGGTGGTGGGGCGCAGCCCGAGGGGCATCAGCACGCCAAGCTGCGTGAAGTCCTGCATAAGGACTTCACGAACTTCTCCGCAATCGAGTCCGACCTCACCGGATACGACGCCTGTTTCTTCTGCCTCGGCGTCTCTTCGGTCGGCATGGACGCCGAGCGCTACCGGCATCTGACCTATGACGTCACGCTGGCTGCGGCGAACACGCTGGTTCGGCTCAACCCGAACATGGTGTTCACCTACGTGACCGGCCGCAGCACGGATTCAACCGAACAGGGCCCGGTGCGCTGGGCGCGCGTCAAAGGCAAGACCGAGAACGATCTGCTCAAGCTGCCGTTCAAGGCCGCCTACATGTTCCGGCCCGCCGGCATTCAGCCGCTGCACGGCGTGCGCTCGAAGACATCATGGGTCAACGCGATCTATGTCGTCGCCGCACCACTGTTGTCCTATCTGGCCCGCACCTCGCCGAAGTTCATGACAACAAGCGAAAAGCTCGGCCGCGCCATGATCAAGGTCGCGCGCGAGGGCTATCCCAGGCCGGTGCTGGAGAGCGAGGATATCAATAGCATTTAGTCGCGGCGTCATTCCGGGGCGATGCGCAGCATCGAACCCGGAATCTCGAGATTCCGGGCTCGTGCTGCGCACGCCCCGGAATGACGGCAAGACCCATCAAATAGCCGCAAATTTCAAGGCTTTTGCTATCGGGGGTCCAAAACCCCCATACTTTGTGCATAAAAAAGGGGGGTGGCATGGACCGCATTCGGATTGTCGGCGGAAGCCCGCTCAACGGCACCATCGCGATTTCGGGCGCGAAGAATGCCGCGCTTCCGCTGATGATCGCGGGGCTGCTGACCGAGGAAACCCTTGTTCTCGACAACGTGCCGCGGCTTGCCGATGTCGCGCAGCTGCAGCGCATCCTCGGCAATCACGGCGTCGATATCATGTCCGCGGGCAAGCGGCCCGGCGACCGCGAATACCAAGGCCAGACCCTGCATATTTCGGCGGCTGATATCATCGACACGACAGCGCCTTACGAGCTGGTGTCACGGATGCGCGCCAGTTTTTGGGTGATCGCGCCGCTGCTGGCGCGGATGCACGAGGCGAAGGTCTCGCTGCCGGGCGGCTGCGCGATCGGCACGCGGCCGGTTGACCTGCTGATCATGGCGCTGGAGAAACTCGGCGCCGAGATCACCATCGACGCCGGCTATGTGGTCGCCAAAGCGCCCGGCGGACTGCGCGGCGCGTCGATCGATTTCCCCAAGGTGACGGTCAGCGGCACCCACGTCGCGCTGATGGCGGCGACGCTGGCCAGGGGCACGACCATCATCGACAATGCGGCCTGCGAGCCCGAGATAACAGACGTCGCCGATTGCCTGAACAAGATGGGCGCGCGGATCACCGGCGCCGGCACGCCGCGCATCGTCGTCGAGGGTGTGGAAAAACTGCACGGCGCGCGGCATACCGTGCTGCCCGACCGCATCGAGGCCGGCACCTATGCTATGGCGGTGGCGATGACCGGCGGCGAGGTGCAACTGGCGGGCGCACGGCCGGAGCTGCTGCAATCGGCGCTCGACGTGCTGACCGAGGCGGGCGCCGTCATCACCGTCAACAAGGATGGTATAAAAGTTTCCCGCAACGGTGCGGGGATCAAGCCGGTCAACGTGTCGACCGCGCCGTTCCCGGGCTTCCCGACCGATCTGCAGGCGCAACTGATGGCGCTGATGGCCTGCGCCGGCGGCTCCTCGCAGATCACCGAAACCATTTTCGAAAACCGCTTCATGCATGTGCAGGAGCTGGCGCGGTTCGGCGCGAAAATTTCGCTCGACGGCGAAACCGCCACCATCGACGGCACCGCGAGCTTGCGCGGCGCGCCGGTCATGGCGACCGATCTGCGCGCGTCGGTGTCGCTGGTCATCGCCGGCCTTGCCGCCGAAGGCGAAACCATGGTCAACCGGATCTATCATCTCGACCGCGGTTTTGAGCGGCTGGAGGAAAAACTGTCGGCCTGCGGCGCCTCGATCCAGCGTATCAGCGACTGACCTGTATCCCGCAAAAGCATGTCCACGGACTTGATCCGGGGATGGGAACCGGTTTTGCGACTAGGCTACGCACAAATTAAAGGTAAAGTTGGCGCATGGGTTCGCCTGAACAGCTCAAGCTGATCGCGCTCGATTCCGATGATCTCTCGGTGATCTCGGCGCATGTCCAGGATGCCCGTGTGCAGGCTTCCGACATCGTCTGGCGACAGGACGAAAAGCGCCTGGTGGTCGGCATGTTCAGGCTCGACTGGGAGCAGACGCTGTCCGGCGGCACCACCCCGCGGCGGACGATCGCAGCATTGCGCTTCGACCGGGTGCTGGCCTGCAAGTCGCGCAATATCGATCTGGATGCGCCGGACGCCGTGCTGGAACTGGTCGGGATCGAATTCCACCCCGGCGAGGCCCCCGGCGGCAGCGCCTTGCTGCTGTTCAGCCATGGCGGGGCGCTGCGGCTGGACGTCGAATGCCTGGAATGCGAGCTGACCGACCTCGGCGCCGACGATCTCGGCAGCAGCGATATCGGCATCGCGCCGTCGGGGCAGGAAGTGTGAAAGCACCCCTCTATCGTCGTCCCGGCGAAGGCCGGGACCCATAACCACCGATGTTCGCTGCCACGCCGGGCTGTGGCTCCAGCCTTCTCAATCACAAACGATGGTGGTTATGGGTCCCGGCTCGCGCTTCGCTTGGCCGGGACGACGGGATTTTGGGCCTCCCAAGGGTTGACGGCCCTTGGCCGCCGCGCCATTGAGCATAGGCCCGCAAGCCTCCACAGAAAGCCACCATGCCCATTCGCCTGGACAGAAGCAGCGCCGATTTCGACCAGCGCTTTGGCGCCTTTCTCGGCGCCAAGCGCGAAGCATCCGCCGATGTCGAGCGGGCGACCCGCGCCATCGTCGATGACGTGGCCGCGCGCGGCGACGCCGCCCTGCTCGAGGCGACCCGCAAATTCGACCGGCTGGATATCGCAGCCTCCGGGCTGCGCGTTACCGCCGCCGAGATCGAGGCCGCGACCAAAGCCTGCGACAGCGCCACGTTGGATGCGCTGAAATTCGCGCGCGACCGGATCGAGATGTTCCATCGCCGCCAACTGCCCAAGGACGAGCGCTTCACCGATGCGCTGGGCGTCGAGCTCGGCTGGCGCTGGAGCGCGATCGACGCGGTCGGCCTCTATGTGCCCGGCGGCACGGCGGCGTATCCGTCCTCGGTGCTGATGAATGCGGTGCCGGCCGCGGTGGCCGGTGTGCCGCGCGTGGTGATGGTGGTGCCGTCGCCGGACGGCAAGCTCAATCCGCTGGTGCTGGCGGCAGCTGAGCTCGGCGGCGTCTCGGAAATCTATCGCGTCGGCGGCGCGCAGGCCGTGGCCGCGCTCGCCTACGGCACCGCCACGATCGCGCCGGTCGCAAAAATCGTCGGCCCCGGCAACGCCTATGTCGCCGCGGCCAAGCGGCAGGTGTTCGGCAAGGTCGGCATCGACATGATCGCCGGCCCCTCCGAAGTGCTCGTCATCGCCGACGACACCGGCAATGCCGGCTGGATCGCGGCTGATCTTTTGGCGCAGGCCGAGCACGATGCCAGCGCGCAGTCGATCCTGATCACCGACAGCGAACGTCTCGCCGCCGAAGTCGAGCAGGCGGTGGAAGCGCAGCTCGTCACCCTGCCGCGCGCGGAAATCGCCCGCGCCTCGTGGAAGGATTTCGGCGCCATCATCATGGTGAAAAAACTCGACGACGCCGTGGAGCTGGCGAACGCCATCGCGGCCGAGCATCTCGAGATCATGACCGCGGACGCCGAAGCATTGTCGGTAAAAGTCCGCAACGCCGGCGCGATCTTCTTAGGGTCCCATACGCCCGAGGCGATCGGCGACTATGTCGGCGGCTCCAACCACGTGCTGCCGACCGCGCGCTCGGCGCGGTTCTCGTCGGGCTTGGGCGTGCTAGACTTCATGAAGCGCACCTCGATTCTCAAATGCGGGCCGGACCAGTTGCGCGCGCTCGGACCCGCCGCGATGACCCTGGGCAAGGCCGAAGGTCTGGATGCCCATTCACGCTCGATCGGATTGCGTCTCAACCTGTCATGACCAAGCCGCCCGCAGACGAGGATCCGCAGAACCGCATTGTCGCGGTGACGCTGGACGAAGAATCGATCGGGCGTTCCGGGCCTGACATCGAGCACGAGCGCGCGATCGCGATCTACGACCTGATCGAGCAGAACCTGTTCGCGCCTGACGGGGCCGACAGCGGCCCGTTCACGCTGCACCTTGCGATCACCGGCAACCGGCTGATGTTCGACATCCGCCGCGAGGACGGCACGCCTGTGGTGGCGCATCTGCTGTCGCTGACGCCGTTCCGGCGGATCGTGAAGGATTATTTCATGATCTGCGACAGCTATTACCAGGCGATCCGGACCGCGACCACCGACAAGATCGAGGCCATCGACATGGGCCGCCGCGGCATCCATGACGAGGGCTCGCGCACGCTGCAGGAGCGGCTGAAGGGCAAGGTGCGGGTCGATTTCGAAACCGCGCGGCGGCTGTTCACGCTGATTTGCGTCTTGCACTGGAAGGGGCAGGACGCATGACCCCGACCCGAAGGGCCACGTTAGTGCAAAGTGCGAAGCGGTTTTCGGATCAGGTCATGCGTCAAATAGAGCGCGTGATCCGGTCTTCGGAGAAGGTCCCGCTCCAAACCAGAGAAGACTGACCGCATGGACGCGCCGCCCCGCGCGCGCAATCCGCAGGCCGTGTTGTTCTCATGCGGCCTGAACAGCGTGCGTTCGCCGATGGCCGAAAGCCTGCTGCAGCAGATGTTCCCGCAGGCGCTCTATGTGAAATCCGCCGGCGTCAGGAAGGGCGAGCTCGATCCGTTCGCGGTCGCCGTGATGGCCGAACTCGGCCAGGATATTTCCGGTCACAAGCCGCAGACGTTCGAGGAGCTCGAGGATTGGGAGGGGCTCAATTTCGACCTCATCATCACGCTGTCGCCCGAGGCGCATCACAAGGCGCTGGCGCTGACGCACACGCTGGCCGCCGACGTCGAATACTGGCCGACGCCGGATCCGACCGACACCGAAGGCAGCCGCGAGCAGAAGCTGCAAGCCTATCGCGACGTCTGCGACGGCCTCTTGCTGCGCATTCGCCGGCGATTTTCGAAGGTGGGCGCGGCGAGCGAGTGAGGGCACCCACGGTGTCGTTCCGGCGAAGGCTCAGATGCGCAATTGCGCATCTGGGAACCCATACGCCGCGGCCGTGCACTTTGAGGCAATGGCCGTCGCAATAACTCATTTCAACGACAACAGCCTGTGGTTATGGGTCCCGGCCTTCGCCGGGACGACGCGGATAGTGACATGCGAACAACCACTTGCCACCCGGTTGTGAAAACCACGCCCTTCCGATAGGTTCCGCGCGCATTCGCCCCCTCGATTCCTCTGCCTCCCAAAAATCAGCATGCTTGGCCGTCCCAAATTCGTTCTTGCCTCCGGTTCGCCGCGACGGCTCAGCCTGCTCAACCAGGCCGGCATCGAGCCCGACGCGTTGCGCCCGGCTGACGTCGACGAGACCCCGAAGCGGGGCGAGCTGCCGCGCGCCTGCGCCAATCGACTGGCGCGCGCCAAGGCCGATGCCGCGCTGAAATCCGTGCAGCTCGATGACGAGCTGCGCGGTTCCTTCATCCTCGCCGCCGACACCGTGGTCGCGGTTGGCCGCCGCATCCTGCCGAAGGCCAACCTGGTCGACGAAGCCTCGCAATGCCTGCGGCTGCTGTCGGGCCGCAACCATCGCGTCTACACGGCGATCTGCCTGGTGACGCCGAAGGAAGCCTTTCGCCAGCGCCTGATCGAGACCCGGGTGCGCTTCAAGCGGCTCAACGAGGATGACATCCAGGCCTATATCGGCTCCGGCGAATGGCGCGGCAAAGCCGGCGGCTATGCGGTGCAGGGCATCGCCGGATCGTTCGTGGTCAAAATGGTCGGCTCCTACACCAACATCGTCGGCCTGCCGCTCTATGAAACGGTCACGCTGCTCGGCGGCGAAGGTTTTCCGATCCGCTTCGGCTGGTTGAATGCCAGCTGACCCGCCCAAAGATGCCGGCCAGGCCGGATCGGGCGTGTCGAAACCGGCATCGAAGCCTTCATCGAAGCCTTCATCGAAGCCTTGCCCAGAATGCGGCAAGCCCGCCGAAAACCCCAAAACCCTGCCGTTCTGCTCCCCGCGCTGCCGCGACGTCGACCTGAACCGCTGGCTCTCCGGCCGCTACGTCATCCCCGGCAAGGAGAATGAAGGAGAAGACGAGGAGTAGGGGCGGGGCATGTCGGTTTACCTCGCTCTGTCGGCACCCTCGATGCACCTCTCCCGCGTGCGGGGGAGGTCGACGCGCTCGAAGAGCGCGGCGGGTGGGGGCTCTCCCCACGAGTCGTATCGCGGAGAGAGCCCCCACCCCAGCCCTCCCCCGCAAGCGGGAGAGGGAGCCGAGTCCCTTCGCGGCGACACCAAATATCGCTTAATTCCCAACAATTTGGCGGATAACTCACAAGCGGGCGGCGCCCGGCGAAGCCAAAGGCGAAGCCGGGTGGACACGGCCCTCTCGCCCCACTATAAACCGCCCGCTCCGGGCCGTTTTCGCCCCGCAGTGCCCAGGTAGCTCAGTTGGTAGAGCATGCGACTGAAAATCGCAGTGTCGGTGGTTCGATCCCGCCCCTGGGCACCATTAACCTCAGTAACGCCGCATCCTGAAGAAGCCGCCGAGTAAAGGCTTGTCCCGGCGTAGCCTGTTTGGGCGAAGCCGGATGGTTCGATCCCGCCCCTGGGCACCATTTCGCTCAGTAACGCCGCATCCCGAAGAAGTCGCCGAGCAGCGGCTCGCCGCGGCGTAGCCGTCAGGCGAAGCGCAGGATCGCAGCTATCTCCGTGATGTTACGGGGGTTTTGACAAAACATTAAGCCTGCGCGAACACCAAAACTTAAGGCTGCCGACGCTACGTTCGAGGATTGCAAGATCTCGGCGGTGCCCGGCCGCGGCCATGCGGACCTCGGGCGGTTCAGGCGAAGATAGTCGATGTCATATTTGAAGGCGTTGCTATGCTCTGAGAGCGCAACCGTGGGTTTACGGCTCGCGCGGGATTGCGTGCTGTGATTCACGCCCGCAGATTGGTCCGCAAAGCTGCAAAGGCAATCCTGCGAAATGCCCCGCTGCAAATCGCGCTGTTCTTTTTGCCGCTTGTGTGGATCGGCTACTTCGCGATCACGTCTTCGGAACGGACGGAGGCGCTGCAACAGGCGCGGGCGCACGGAAACAGTGTCGCTCAGCTGTTTGAGGAAAATACCGAGCGGATATTCGAACGGGTAGATCAGTCACTGCTGGTCGTGCGTGCGCTTTACGCACAGGACCCGGCCGCGTTCAGCCTGAAATTCTGGGCCGGTAAGGCGCAGATGGCGAGCGGCGACGTGGTGCAGTTCTCGCTGATCGGACCGAACGGCTATTTGTTCGATACCACGACCGGCTACTCCGGCCCGCCGCTCTATCTCGGGGACCGGGAGCACTTCGTCAAGGTGATGGAGCTGGCCGAAGATCGGCTCTATGTCGCAAAGCCGGTGTTGGGGCGGGCGTCGAACAAATGGACCATCCAGATCGCAAGAAAGCTGTTCGACCACGGGAAGGGTCCGGCGGGCGTCGTCGTAGGCTCGATCAGTGTGGACCTGGTCGGCAGGTTCTACGACACCGCAAAGCTCGGTATCGGAGGCACCCTTGTTCTCAGAAATGCCGACTACATCGTGCTCGCCGCGCGGGGAATAGACCAGGGCACGGTGCTGGGACAGCGCAATCCCGGCCACGTTGAAGGCGAGTTACGGGACAGTTCCTATAGCCAATACTGGAACCGGAGCGGGAGCGAAGGTCGCTCGAACCGGAGCAACAGGTTGGTCACCGCGCGCCGATCGCGCGTTTTTCCGCTGATCTTTACCGCCGGCATTTCGGAGCAGGAGATCTATTCGCGCTCTCAAGCCAGGCAGCAAATCTATCTCGGCGGCGCGCTTCTGCTCACTTTCATCATCCTGATGGCGACCGCGCTGCACTGGCGAAGACAGAAGGCGCTCGACGCGGCACAGCGCGAATTGCGCGACTCCCTGAGCAAATTCGAGGACGCGCTGCGAAACCTTCCGCAGGGGTTGAGCATGTTTGATGGCCAGGATCGCCTGATCGCGTTCAACCGACAATGGCTCGATGCCTATGAACTCTCGCCGGACAACGTTCGGGTCGGCATGAACTTCCGCGAGGTGTTTGCAAACCAGGAGGCCGTGCGTGATCTCGACGCCTATCTGGTTGACCTCAAGGACCGGCTCGCCAAATCGGAACACACTTCGAACACGGTGCAGTTTCCGGACGGGCGCGTCATCCATATTTCCTATGGACGGCGCGAGAGCGGTGGCTGGGTTGCGACGCATGAAGACATCACCGAACGCAAGGCTTCCGAGGACCGGATCGAGAAGCTGGCTCACTATGACAGCCTGACCGGCCTTGCGAATCGTAACCTGTTCAAGGGGTCCCTTGACGAAGCGCTGGACAAGTATCTTCTGCACCATACGCCGTTCGCCGTGCTCCTGCTGGATCTCGACAAGTTCAAGTCCGTCAACGATGCGCTCGGCCACCACTGCGGCGATGCGCTTCTCAGGCAGGTCGCTGGTCGAATCAAGGCGCAGGCCCGGGACGTCGATGTGGCGGCCCGGATCGGCGGTGACGAGTTTGCGCTGATCGTGGTACCGGGGCCGTCCGCGCTGCAGGACGACGCCGCAACACTCGCCGCGCGCCTGGTCCAGGCCATTGCCGAACCCTATGAAATAGACGGCCACCCGGTCGTGATCGGATGCAGCATCGGTGTCGCCGTGGTGCCCGAGCATGGCACGCGCATCGATGAAATTCTTCGCAATGCCGATCTTGCGCTCTACAAGTCGAAGAATGCCGGTCGAAACTGTTTCCATCTCTACTCGCCAGAGCTCAAGGCCGAAGCCGACCAGCGCGACATCCTTGAAATCGAGCTTCGCGAGGCGATCTGGCGCGAAGAGATTGATGTCTTCTATCAGCCCATCTTCGAGCTCTCTACGGGCCGCGCGACGTCGGTCGAGGCCCTGGCGCGCTGGCGCCACAAGACCAGAGGCCTGATCCCTCCCGCTGAATTCATTCCGGTTGCGGAACGGGGGGGACTGATCGGCGAGCTCGGCAATCTGGTGCTCGCCAAGGCGTGCCGCCATGCCGTGATGCTGCCGGATGATATCAAGGTTGCCGTCAACCTCTCTGCTCTGCAATTTGCGGGCGGCACTCTCGTCGATTCCGTAATGGCCGCGTTGGCAGACAGCGGACTTGCCGAGACACGGCTGGAGCTCGAGATCACCGAGAGCGTCTTTCTGGCCGACAGCCAGGAAAATCTCAAGACGCTCGAACGCCTGAAGCGGCTTGGTGTTTCCATCGCGCTCGACGATTTCGGCGTCGGCTTTTCGTCATTGTCCTATCTGACCGCTTTTCCGTTCGACAAGGTCAAGATCGACAAGTCCTTCGTCGACAGGATCTCTCGCGCCGAGACCGTTGCCGTCCTCGGATCGATCGTTCAGCTTGCGAAGACGTTGAACCTTTCGATCGTCGCCGAAGGCGTCGAGACCTACGAACAGGTCGAAAAGATCCGCTCGATTGGAATTGCCCTGGGCCAGGGATATCTCTTCAGCAAGCCCGTGCCGTTCAGCGAACTATTGCTGCAAGTCCTTCCCGAGAGCGAGCGGCAGGCCGTAGCCTGACAGGTCGGTGGGACCTTGTGCCCGCTCGGTTCACCAAAGTTGGCACCTGGCGAAGCTCTACTTCACCGACGTGACCTACCCGATTTACTGCCCCGTCGAAGGCTTCTTCGTCGAGAGCGTCACGAACGAGCCGCACGGCGGCGGCAACCAGATATCCTTGTCTCGAAGACCAAGGTCAAAATGTTCGATAAGGAGTGTCTTCACCCGAAACACCGTCCTTCACTTCTTCCTTTGTGCTACAGGACAAAAGGGCCATGCTGGGCAGTTCGCACCTGGCCCATTGTAGGCACACGCGCCCATGTTTCGGCAGTTGCGACCCTGAGCATCACAGCGATTTTTGTAGCAAGTGACTAGGCCGCTTCCATAACACCGCAGGCAATCCAGCGCTAAGGACTGGCTGGAAACTAACATTGCTCCGGCAAGAACGATTACTAGCGAAATTATTCTCATGGACGTCGCCCCGTTAAATTGAACCGCGAAAATGATGCAACCCCGTCAGAGTACTCGATTCGAGCACGCGTAGGGCGGATTTAAGCCGAAGGCGTAATCCGCCGCCTTCGATTCAATGCTAATCCAGCCTGCGCTCCGCCGAATACGGCAGCGAAGATCGCTTACGGTGACAGTGCACTAAACACCCCGCCCATTAAGTGCACTGTCCCGTAACCGCCGAATACGGCAACTAAGGGCGGCGGATTACGCCTTCGGCTCCAATCCTACGAGCTGTGGCGTGCCGATAATCATTGACCTGGCGGCAAGGGACGGGAGCACTCAAACTGCCGCCCAAAACGATCGAGGCAGTAGCGAGGACCGCGGGGCCTCGAATCAAACTCATCCTGTCCTTGACCTCCTTTATAAACATCCATGCGATAACCCCTTGAGGTACAGTCGACGCCACCTCCTTCTGGTATTCCCCTCGTATCAACGAACCTAGCGGTCACCACTACGTATAGCCTGCCGTACTGCGATCGCTCCCTTGGCGTGCTGCCCTGCAGATACCAGATGCCCCCTTCTAAGTAGACATGCCAGGTGTCATTTTGTGCGTCCCCGCGTAGCTCTGGGTGGAAATGCCAGCCGCAGAACATCTCATTCGGGCCAGGGCTCATCGCTTGTCTTGTTTCGTACCGATCGTCATTCCTTCCAACTCTCTCGGCTTTGTTCAGGACGTACTGTTGATAGCGCACATATTGATCGGCGACCCCCAGCACGCATCCAGATTGTCCTCCAAGAAACATGCACTCGAAAAGAGAAGGTGAACCTCCTCCGAAAGAGTGGACACCTGTAGTAGGCTGCGAGAGCCAGGAGGTGTCATATGGAAGGACGTCCACG